>JAJRTI010000354.1 GCA_024278415.1 Planctomycetota bacterium
GCGGACGCGTTTTGTGATGATGGAGCGAGCCGGGTGGTCCGCTCGCCCATCGGCGCATACCGCGAGGCCGGGCCCCAGAAGTTCTCGCGCTTCGTCGCGCGGCTGCCTCTGCGCCGGACCGGCCTGCACCTGGTGCGCGTGACGTACCCCGACGACAAGCCGCGCACCTGCGAGATCGCGTCGTGGTCGCCGGTGGCGGAAGACCTGTACAACGCGCACACCGGCTACTTCACCGGCGGCGACTTCCCGCTGTCGGGCAAGATGCAGACATTCGAGTTCGTCATGTGGGCCCGGAGCGTGGACCAGGCGCTCGTGTTCACCTCCTGGCTCGACGGCCAGCCGGCCGCCGCGTCCGCGATTGACGTCTTCCAGATCGACGGTCGGCTGCCCGCGCGGCCGGCGAGCCGGGTGCCGAGCCGGCGCTTGATCGGCCACTACTGGGAGGACGCGCAGCCCCTGTCCCGCTGCTTTGGCGGCGGCGCGCCGGAGTTGATGGACTTCGACCGCGTGGTGCGCAACCTGTGCGATTACTTCGACTACACGGGCCAGAATCTGCTCATGCACCCGGTCGTGTGGTATGAAGGCCCGATCTACAACTCGCTTGTCGAGGCCCGCGGAGGCAAGGGCGGATTCCGCCTCCCCACGTCGGGTTGGATCGACATCCTGCTGGAGCGGTTCGAGGAGCGCGGCTTCAAGTTCTACGGCCTCTTCAACGTCCACGAACTGCCTTCGCTCGTGCGCACGATGAACGCGGACGACGCGAAACTCCGGGCCGGGGAGCCCACGTTCAACACCGTGTCCAAGGACAACGAAGCCGCGATCAAGACGTGGCACCACCGCTCGTCCATGTTCAACGCGCTCCACCCCCGGGTGCAGGCGCGCGTGCTCGCGCTCGTGCAGGAGCTGGCCGACCGCTACGGGGCATCGCCTGCCTTCGCGGGGGTCGGGTTCCACCTGACCCTGGCCCAACTGCTCCAGCCCGGGAGCCTGGACGTGAGCTACGACGACTGGACCGTGGGCGCATTCACGAAGGACACCGGCATCGCCGTGCCCGTGGGGCCGCGCGATCCGGAGCGGTTCGGCGAACGCCACGATTGGATCATAAAGAACGCGAAGCATGAGTGGATTCGCTGGCGTTGCGAGCGCGTGGCCGATTACTACGGCAAGGTCGCCCAGATCTTGAGAAACAAACGAGCGGACCTGGAACTCGTGGTGACGCTCTTGGAGCCGCCCATGTCTATCATCGACCCCCAGCGGATCGCGTGGATGGAAGGCAAGACGCTCGTCGAGCAGGCGCGGGAGGCCGGCATCGACCCCGTGCTCCTCGCCAAGCACCCGGGCATCGTCATGCAGCAGCGTCTCGGCCCCTCGGCCAAGAGGAAACGCCTCGCCTCCGGCACGACGCGTGGGCGCTATGGATGCCCGCCGCCGACGCCAGAGAACATCGCCGCGATCCGAGCCATGGACCTGGACGCGGAGCAGCAGCGGGCGTTCCGCACGACCGCGGACTTCGGCGTGTTCCTCTACAACCGCTACTTCGAGAGCGCGGTGGGCAGGCAGCATCCGCTCAAGAGCCAATGGTACAAGTCGATCCCCTGGCGCGCGACCGCAGTCGTGCCGGCCCACGAGCACTTCATGGAGTACTACGCGCAGGCCATGGCCATGTTCGACCCAACGATCCTCGCGGTCGGCGGCTTCACCAACGGCACCGTGGGCCACGAGGCCAGCGTCGAACGCTTTGCCCGGGTCTTCCGGCAGCTCCCCAAGGGCCAATGGCAAGCAATCCCCGGCCTTGGCCGCGGCCTCGTCGGCCGCACCACGCGCGCCGGCGACAAGCTCTACCTGTACGTGGTGAACACGTCCGCCCAGAAGAGGCGCGTGGTCCTGAAGACGGCCATCGCCATGAGCCCCATTGGCGGCTCGCCGCGGCTCCCGCCGACGCCTGGCGGCCAAGCCGCCGCGCTGGGCCCGTACCAGCTCGCGGCTTGGGTCGAGGAGTGATCCGCCGCCGCGGCCGGAATGCGATATGTCCGCGCAGTGAAAGGGAGACACCATGCCAGACATGATGGACGATTCGCCGGTCACATTTCCCGACGACGGCCCGCTGCCCGCGATGTTTCCGCCAGACCGGCCGTCGCAGCAGCATGAAACGCCCGAGGAGGGATACTACCTCTTCACTACGCCGGAGCGCTCGCTGGAGCAGATCGCGGCGATCGAGAGGGAGATGCCCAACGGGAGCTTTACACCTCCCGCGCAGGATTGGGCGCACCTGCCGCGGACGCGGCGCATTCTGGCCCAAGGCGGCGACTTCTGTCTCCTCGCGATGGGGGACAGCATTGTGAACGACACGATGCGGTCGGCTTGGGTCGCCAAGCTGAGCGAAGCGTACCCGAAGGCCAACATCCGCGCATGGGGCTACGTGCGCGGCAGCGGCGCTTGCCGCCATTACATGGAAGAGGCGCGCATTGCGAGATATGTCTTTCCGCGCAGGCCGGACCTCGTCATCATCGGCGGCATCAGCCAAGGCGGCGAGATCGGCAACATTCGCGAGGCCATTCGACAGTTGCGCCTCATGCTGCCGGAAGTGGAAGTGCTGCTCGCGACCGGAGCGTTCGGATCGAAAGCGGACCCGCGCCAGCCTGACGACTTGGCCGCGGCTCCCTACTCCGGCTCCGGCGAGTACGGGGCCCAACTCCGCGAACTCGCGTCACAGGATCGGTGCGCCTACCTCGACATGACGACTCCGTGGGCAGAGTACATCCGATCCGCCGGCGTGCATCCGCACCTTTTCTATCGCGACCGCGTGCACGCC
>JAJRTI010000017.1 GCA_024278415.1 Planctomycetota bacterium
AAGCTGGCTGGATGCGGTGTCCCAGCGCAAGGACCAACATCGCAACGCGTGACCCGCTACGCCCTAAGTTCGTGGCATTGGGCATGGCCCGCCCTACGCACCCTCCGATTGGGTAAACGAACTTGCGGGACGCGACACTAGGGACCAGGAGGTCCACGCCGGTCAGTCACGCACAGTCAACCACGCGTAGGCGGGGGCTGGTCGTCGCGCTTGCCTTCCCCCACGACCACGATCAGCCGCACGAGCAGGTAGACGAACATGCCGAACGCCACTGCGCGCCATATGATCTCTAGCCCGAACCAGACACAATATTCACGGAGTCGCCATGCACCAGACGCCGCTAACACCATCGTCACCAAGGACATCATGCCCCCAATGGCGATCACGCTCTTGAACGCTACTCGCCACGCATTTGACATCGCCTCTCGGCGCTTCAGATGGTGCCAGACGAGTACCAGTGCGAACACCGAAGTGACCAAGCTGCACACACTCCAGACCGCCCAGACAAGCCGCTGAACGTCAGGCGTGCAACCCCATCCGCGGTAGCCAGCGCCCCCGACACCCGCCAGGAAGAGCATCAGCATGAACGCGAAGAACCCAATACTGACCGCAGCCATCCACGACAAGCCTCGCGCTTGACAGGAGATCGGTGGTCGCGCACCGGTGGCGGCCGAGGTCAACTGCGCGACCCGCTCAAGCGCCTCCTCGGGCGGCAGCGGTGACAGCGCAAAGAACTGAAGCCGCTCCGTGAGCATGCCCAGCTTCTCCCGCATCGCCGCCAAATCAGCCTGGCACTCCTCGCACTCGCCCACGTGGGCAGTCACGTCATCTTTCAGCGCTTCCGGCAAAGCGTCGGTCGCCATGAGCGCCAGCGCGGGCCGCGGGCAGCCCTCTCGCTCCTCCGCCTCCTCGCCGTCGCAGCCTCGCGCCTTGTCCGCAATGGACGCGAGCACCGCGCCTACTTCCGCCCGCTCCAGGTTCAGCATCCCCGCCACGTCCGCGACCTCCAGCTTCTGCGCCAGGCACAACACCGCCACCAGCCGCTCGCCCTCGTCCATCGCACGCATGGCGTCTCGGAACACCTTGTGCCCCTTGAGCTTGTCCGACTGGTAGATGCTGTGCGCGAGGGGATTGGCATCCTCGTCCTCCCATGCGTCTATGTCCGCGACGGCTCTGCCGACCTGCTCCTCGATGGACTGCATCACAAACCACATCGCGTCGCAGCTGTGCCACAACAGCTCCGTGCGGCGGTCCATGAGTTTTGTGGTGATTTCTCGGGCCACCTTGAAGTCGCCCGACTTCGAGTAGGCCACCGCGTACACATAGTAGCGATATTTGTCCAGCAGGCTGATCTTCATGGCACCCTCCTGTCGCTATGCCTCAAAGGCGCTTATGGGTCACGGACGTCCACGTCCGTGACCCATAAGCGCAGCTCGGTAGCCGCATTCGCCAGAATGCGGGCGTCCTGCGAGCCACTCGCCGGTTGGCCGTTGTCTCTCTCTGGCAATATCTCTGCCCACTGCGATGGCTGCCCTCGCAGACACCCCGAAGGGGAGTGACATACCAGCCCAGGGCAGGCGAAGCGCCGCCCTGGGTGTACGCTTCAGCGTTCAAGGCATATGGATCCCCATACCCAGGGCGGCGCTGCGCATAGCACAGCTTGCCCTGGGCTGGTATGTGCTGCGCCTTCGGCGCAGAGATCTGAAACTCCGTGTACGACAACACTGCACTCCGTTGGAGTATCGCCTACTCTATTGGTCGCTCCGCGGCCGCGCAGTGTTCCCCGACAATTGCTCAAGGAGACGCTTCGCCGATGCCTTCGTCTCCGGGCTGGGCTTCAGCTCCAGTGTGCGCGCCAACTGCCGCCGCGCCTTGTCGGCCTCGCCGTTCATCGCATACGCCAACCCGAGGTCATGGTGGCTCGTTGCGCGCTTGGGCGCCAGCTTCACGACGCGGGCAAAGCACTCGACGGCACGCGCATACTCCTTGCGCTGGAGCCGCAGCTTGCCAAGGTTGCGCTGGGCTTCGATGCAGTCGGGATAGCGCACCGCAAAGCGCTCCAACGCGGCGGCAAGCTTCGGCGCCACGACGGGATCGCGCCGGAACGTCTCGAACATGGCCGGCTGCGTGAGGCCGCATTCGTATTCCGCAATGAGGTCGCGAAACCGCTTCAAGTCGCGCACGAACACCAACCCCACGTCGTCCCAGAAGACAAGCTTCCAGTTGGGATGCTGGTACGCCTCCGGCGCGCGCGAGTTGTGCGGCACGATCATGTAATCGATCTTGTACTCGTTCACCAGCATCTCACTCCACCCTTCTTCCGCGTTCAACACGCGGTCGTGGCCGCGATACACCTCCTCGTCGTACACCTCCAGCCTCCCATCCGCGAACACGAGCCGCTCCGGCCAGCACCGCCAGATGATGTACGAGCCCCAACCCCACCGGTTGAACATGCGGCCGTCGATGCCGTGCTTCATCACGAAATCCACACACTTGACCGGGTAGCGCTGCCACTCCACACCCAGGCCCACCCGCGCCGGCCAAGCCATGCACAAGGCAAGCGCCACCGCGGCGCCCCCGGCCGCGAGTTCGCGGCGCCGGCTGCGAAAAGAGCCCAACCAGCGCAGTTGCCGCGCGAGCACCGGCGCCGCGCCGATCGCAAAGATCGCACCATGCCGCCGCGCGGAGATGCCCAGCGCCGCAAAAAAGAGGAATGCCACGAAATCCGCGCGGTCGAGTTTGCGTCGCGTCACGATCAGCAGCACGCACGAGCCGGCCAGCAGAAGCCAGAACCACGCATAGCCTGTGAGGAAGTATGGCGAGCCAGGGTTGAAGTAGGCGAACGAAAACGGCATGGGCCACCACTCGGTCGGGTTCTGCGTGAGGCCCCGGCGCTGCGGCAGCGTGAGCGCGTGCACGACCTGCCGCCACGTGAACGGACTCACGAAGCAGGCCGCGGCCGTGGTAGCCCCAACGAGCGCGACCAGCCGGACCTTGGCATCCAGCCAGAACTCGCGGCCCGCGTCGACTGCGACGGCCAGCCAAGTCAAGACGACCAGCACCACGCTCAAGGGGAACGACGCGTGCACGTTGGCCCACACCAGAGCGAGCAACGGCACAATCAGCAGCAGGGGGTCTCCCCCGCGCAATCGCCAACGGCGCAACAGGTACCACTCGCCGGCCAGCAACGGAAACGCCAACACGAGCGGCCTGCACAGGAACCGCGGCTCCGCCGCGAGGCCCACCGCGATCACCAACACACCGGTCGAGAGCCCGGACAGTCCGTGCAGCCGGCACGTGAGCGCGATCAGGGCGAATGCGAGCGCGACCGCGGCCACTTTGGCCAGCACCAGCGCGGCCGAGCCGCCAAGCTTCCAGAGCAGGTGCATGCCCACGCCCGAGGCCCAGGCCGGGTTCACCCACACATCCCGCGCATTCCACGAGAAGATGTCGTCGAGCGGCACGGTCCGGTGCTCGAGGATGTACTGCCCCATGCGCATGTGGTGCCAGAGGTCGTAGTTGTGCACCGGCGTCGCCGCGGTCCAGGCGACGCAGCCCACCGCGATCGCGGCGACAACCACTTCCGGCGCGCGCCACTCGCCAGACGCCCTCATCGCCGGCCTCCTTGCCGCGGCGCGGCCAGGCGGCTTAGCCGTTCGGCAAGCTGCCGCGCGGCCGGCGCGCCGGCGATGCGGCCGACCGCGTCGATCTCGCGCTTGGCCTCTTGCACTCGGCCCTGCCGCGCCAGCAGCTCCGCCAACTGCGCCCGCGCCGGCACGAACGCCGGATCCAGATCGATCGCGCGCCTGAAGTACGCCTCCGCTTCGTCGTATCGCCCGGCCGGCAACAGGCATTGCGCCGCGCCGAAGTGGTAGAGCGCTTTCTGAGGCTGCAAGCGAATCGCTCCGCGGTAATACGCGAGCGCATCCGACCATTGCTGAAGCTGCGAGAAGCAGTACGCCAAGTGATACCGCGCCTCGGCATGGCTGGGCGCAAGCTGCACCACGCTTCGCAACAAATCTCGCGCCCGCGCGAACTCCCGCCGGCGCTCGCCGGCGTCACGCGACGCGCGCGCGCGGCGAAGCGCACATTCCGCAATCACCTGGGTCAGAAACCATGAGCGCGGGTTCGCCGCCAATTTCCTAATATACCCCTCCTCGATCCAACCCACGTCCTTGCTTCCTGCAATGTCCACACTGATGCCCGCCGGATCCAGCGGGGTGCAGTCCAGCCTCCCCACGGCCTCCACCGGCGGCCAGGCCTTGCGCACCCATACCACGCACACGTCGTCAAAGTGAATCAACCGCCATCGGCCGGTCTTGCGGATCGTGTCGCCCGTCTTGGCCCGGTCGAACACGATCACGTTCACGTCCCACTGCCTCAGCTTCTGTTCCCAACCCGGCTCAAGCTTTAGCACGCGCGTGACTTCGTTGAACAAGTCCTCCCGGTAAACCTCGCACCGGCCGTCGAGCGTGGGCCGCATGGGCGGGTCCAGGTCGCCGCCTCGCCAAAGGATGTACCCGCCCCACCGATACTCGCTCAGCACGCCGCCTGTCAGTCCATACTTCACCAGCACGTCGAGCCCCCGCACGGGAAACCGGCTCGCGTCGATGCCGAGGCCGAGGGACGCGCGGTTCATGCACAGCACGGCCATCGCCGCAACCGCGGCGCCGCACCATGCTCCCGCGCCCAAGCGCCGGCGTCGCGGGCTCTTGGCCAACACCGCGCCGAGCCCATCCGCTATGACGATGCACGCGAACATCGCGAACGTGGCGAGGTTGCGCTCCGCGCGAAACGCTACTGCGCCGAACGCGGCCGCGAGCATGACCGCTGCGACGAACTGCGGCCTGCGCCACACGCCCCGGCCGGCTGCCAATGCCGCCACAAACAGCGCCGCCACCACCGCTACCGGCCAATGCCGCCACGACCAACTCGGCCGCGCCCACTCCGCGACTTGCGACATGAGCCCCGACATGCCGGCCAGGCGAAGGGGATAGGCGATGACTTTGTACCCGAACGGGTTTGCGAGCGTCGCCGCCGCGCACAGCGCGAGCGCGATCCAGAGTTTCGTCCCCGCGCGGGGCCCGCGCAGGAGCGTCTGCGCGAGCGCGTGCGCGCCAACGATCATGAGGCCCGCGATCACGCCCGCGTGCAGGTTCGACCAGAGCACGCTCAACGCGACCAACAGAGCGACGTCGCGCCAACGCATCCGTTCCCGGCGCACCACCCACAGGAACACGCCGAACAACACTAAAGTAAACAGCATCGGCCGCGTGAACACCGCAAACCGCGCGGCCGCGCAAGCCAGAAGCACCGCGGCGCAACACACCCCCTCGCTCGCTCCCCCGCGTCGGCAGGCGTGAATCAGAGCGAAAGCCGTCAGCATCATCATGGCCATGCGGAACAGAACCAGCCCCATCGGCCCGGCGGCCTCGTGCACAAGGAACAGCGCGACCGCGCTGAGCCACGAGTGGTTGACCCACTCGCGCCCGCGGGCGGCCGGCAAAGCCGAGAACGAATCCACCCGCGGCACGCCGGCCGTCGCGAAGATATGCCGGCCCGCGTGCATGTGCAGGAACAGGTCATAGCTGCGCAACTCGTAGCAATACAGCGCGGCTACCGCGGCCAACGTCACGATCTGCAAACGCGTCACCCTTCTGGTCCTCATGGCTTGCCTCCCGGCGGCAATTCAAGCTGCCTCAAGCGCCGGCGCACGCGCTCCGCCTGCGCGCCCTTGCTGCACGCAAGCGCGCGTTCAAGCGCGGCGATTGCCTGCCTCGGATTCTTCTTGCGCAGCCATGCGTCGGCAACGGCCATGTGGTAGGTCGGCTCCTCAGGATTCAACTCGGCTGCGCGCGTGAACCAGCGGAGCGCATCGTCCACCCGGCCTTGCATGGCCGCGGCCGCGCCCATGTTGAACGCGGCTGACGCACGGTCCGGCCGCAGGCGCAGCGCGATCGCCAACTCCGCCCCCGCGCGCTTGGCGTCGCCGCGGAATAGGTAGCAAAGCCCGAGATTCTCGTGCGCCACCGCGCAGTCCGGGTCGAGCGCAATCTTCCGTTCCAGTTGCGCTTGAATCTCCGGGATGCGCTGGCGCCGGCTCAGGGGCGCGACGACGAGCGCGGGGTTCGTCAGCGTCCAATCGTGTTTCGCGATGAACGCCGCGTTCGCCTTTGTCCGGCGCAACACGATCGCCGCGTCGTCGTCCCAGTACACCGTCGCCCAATTGGGTGACGCGAACGGCAGCGGGTTCGGCGCTCCGTCTGCGCCCGGCGGGCGGCGGTGGCGCAAGAGCATGCACTCCACCCCGCGCTCCTCCGCGGCTTGCTCCCACCCCTCTTCACACAGGTAGATCCGCTCCCATTCGCGGTAGCCCTTGTCGCCGTGCACGAGGCACCGGCCGTCGATGAACACCTGCCAGCGCGGGTAGAGCCGCCAGATGAGGTACCCGCCCCAGTCGTACTCGCTGAACAACCGGCCCTGCAACGGAGTCGCGGCCAAGAAGTCCACCGCCTTCTCAGGCAGCCGCTCGCGCTCCACGTTTGCGCTCCGATTCCACACGCCAGCCAAAGCCGCGGCGCCCACCAACGTCGCGCACGCGAGCCGCGCGCGCCGGCCGGCCGGCCAAGGGAGCAACGAGAGATGCCTCGCGAGTACTGGCAGCGCGACGATGCCGAACACGCCCATCTGCCGCCGGGCGCGGATCGACAACCCTGCAAACGCGGCCAGCACCAACACATCGAAGAGAGACGCGCGCCGAGCCGTGGCGATCACAGCCAGCACGGTCGCCCCGAGCAGCACCCAGTACGGCATGAACGCGAGGTCCGCGGTGGGCGGCATCCACTCCAAGACCTTCGACATGAACAGCCGGCTGCCGGTGAGCCGGAAGGGGTACGTGAGCACTCCGTACCCGAATGGGTTGACGAAGCACGCCGCGCCACAAGCAAGGCCCGTGGCCACCAACAGCCTCGCGCGTCGCCACGCGCGCTCACGTGCGCGCGCCAGGGCAACGACCTCGGCCGCGAACGCGAGAAACACCAAGATCAAACCCGCGGCGAAGCCCGCGTGCAGATTCACCCACAAGGCCATACAGAGTGGCAGCGTCCAGAGCCATCGATCCCGCCGCGGACGGAGCACCCAGAGGAACCAAGCCGTAAGTGGAAACGAGAACACGAGCGGCCTCACGAGCACGCTCTGCGCCACTGCGTAGGAGCAAGCCATCCCCGCCACGGCCACCGCGGCCGGCTGCGCGGCGCCCCGTGGAACCGATGCCACGGCCAAGGCCATGCCCGAAGCGAAGAGCGCCGCGGCGAGCGCGCGCAGCAACGCCAAGCCGCCGACCTGCCAAAGGCCGTAGAACCACACGTCGGCCAGCCACGATGGATTCACCCACCAAGCGCCCTGCGACACGAACGAGTACATGTCCTTATGCGGAACCTGGCCGTGTTCGACGATCCACTGGCCCGTGCGCATGTGCCACCACACGTCGAAGCTGTCCGATGACGGCAAGGCCACCACGAATGCGAAGCCAGCCACCAAGAGGACGCATCGAGTTCTCATCGCTGTGTGCTGGCGCCGGAGCGGGCGGCCCCCCTCGCGGCCTACTTCCTCTTCCTCTTGATTTTCATCCAATCGTCGCGGTACTCGAAGAACTTCTTGGCAAACTTCTCACAAGCCCGCTGCACGGCCCGGCGATCGGTCTCTGGTTGTTGGCCAGGGGCCACGTCAATCTGCCGGGGCGTGATGTACGTGAGTTCGAACTTCCGGCGCCAGCGCCGGCGTTTCCTCACCCCGGTCCTGCCTGGGACCAAACTGCACGACTCTGCCTCGACCTTCAAGTCGACCTGGAACCGATACGGCTCACCCTCGAGCGCCCGATTCTCCTTCTTGTCTGGCTCGTGGACCCTGCCGCTGCATACGAGGAACACGGCCCGCCGGCCCTTGCGCTTTTCGGATTCGGTGAGCCAAGCCTCTTTGACCGTCTTCTCAATCTTGTCTGGAAGTTGGTCGACAGGGCACACGATGGCCTTCATGTCCACGGCCAAGTCCACCGTGTCCTCGTCGGCCGCGAGCTTGCGGTTGTAGCTGTTCAGGCTCATGCTGATGTAGTTGCCCACCCGCTCGCCATACGCTAGGCCCTTGGGGTCGCTGATGAAGAACCACACCTTCGGCGGGATGATCCGCAGCGCTCCCGGATTCGCTCCATGTGCGGCCACTGCCATGACGCTCAGCAGCAGGAGTGCACCACTTGCGCCCAAACGATTCCAAGGTCTCACGAGCATGGCACTGTCCTTCCGTCAAACACCGTCGCCGCGATGATTCAGCGTCTGCGCTCCAAGTGTACGGTGCGCCCCCAGGACTGTCAAATCTGCCGTTGCCGCGTCCCGCGCTACCCGGCCTCCTCCTCGGCGACCTCAATCGCCAGGCGCGCCCAGTCGTGGAGGCTGCGCGGGTTGGGCCCCAGCGTTTGGATCTCGCGCATCACGATCTGGTAGTGGCACCCCCTCATCTTGCGCATGCCGTTGCGCAAGTGCTCCCGCACGCGGCCGGTGTCCGTGCTCACGGTCACGTCCGCGGACAGTTGCCGCCACATGATGGTGTAGTCTTGGGCGACGGCCTCGACGACCTTGTCCAAGTCGGTCCAGTAGGAGGACACGAAGATGCGCAAGTTCGGGATCGTGAGGACGCCGCGAATCTTGTGCGTCAAGTCTTCGCAGCAGCCATACTGCACGAGCACAAACTGCTGGAGCACCGGCCGCTGGTAACTCAACAGGAACTCATCCCACATGGCCGGCGACACGTTCTGGAACTCCTGGCTGTTCACCGCGGCCCACATGTTGTGCAAGCCCACCTGGCCCTCCTCCGCCTCGCCGATTGGATCCGAGCACGTCATCGGCTCGCAGTTGTTCATCGCCAGCATGCCCGACTCCTCGGCCGCGCGGCACGCGTTCAGGATGCCCTCGGTCAGCTTCGCCATGATGCGGTGCACCACGTGCGGCCGGAACGCCATGTCCTCCAGCATCGCGGCCATGCCGCGGAGGTTCTCCAAATACACCGCCTGCATCGCGGCGAGCGGCGGCCGGCCCGCGAGGCGCACCGGCATCACGTCGCCCAGCAGATCGGCCATGCGCGCGGCCGCGGCCTCGGTCCGTTCCGCGTTGTAGGAGAACTTCGGGACGTGCACCTTCTCGTAGTC
>JAJRTI010000355.1 GCA_024278415.1 Planctomycetota bacterium
CTCGCGGTCGAGCCGGGCGCTTACGTGCTCACGCGCGGAGGGGGCGCGAGGCCTGCCGGCGTGACGTCCGAGTTCCACGCTCCGCATCCGAAGTACGACGACGTCGCGGTCTGGTGGGTGGCCCCTAAACGCTGGCGCGCGGGCACGTCCATGCCGGTGCAGGCGACGGTTGCGGCACAGGACGCGGCCGCGGTAACGGTCCACTACCGGGCGGGCAAGGGCCCCGCGCAGTCGGTGGCGCTGGCGGAGACCGCCGCGTACGTCTTCACTGGCGACATCCCCGGCCCAGCCATCGCCGCCGGAGAACTTTCCGCGTGGCTGGAAGTCGCGACGCGGCAGGGCACGCGCTGGCTTCCCAAGGGCACATCGCCAGCGAGCGCGGCCGCGCTGAAGCCGTTCACCGTGTTCGAGGCCACGAACACGACGTCGCTGCCGGAGGCCGACGGCGTGGACCGGAAGGCTTCCCGCGGCGATGGCAGAGCGCTGCGCATCGAGGCGAGGGGCTTTGGCGAAACGCCCGCCTCCTGGGGCTTCAGGCTCCCGGCCAAGGCGCCGGCCGATGCGCGCTACAACACGGTCTGCATCCGCGCGCGCAGCCTGAAGCCGGCGACGACCGCGGTGGAGCTGGGGCTCGTCCAAGCCGACGGCGCCGCGTTCGGTTTCAATGCGCCTTTGTGGCCGGAGTGGCGCGACGTGCGCGTGCCGGTGGCCAAACTACGGCCGCTGTGGAAGACGAAGCCCGGCCGGCTCGACGTGACGAAGCTGAAGGAGATCAGCCTGGTGTTCGGCGCGTGGCTCTACGGCCGGCGCCGCGGCGAACCGCACGGGTACGAGGTGCAACGCGTGTGGCTGGAGCGCCATGCGCCGGCATGGAAGATCGACGTCGCGCCGGCCAATGGGCCCGTGACGCTGTGCGTGCTTGCGGAGCGGCCAGTGAAGGTTAAGGGCCAGGGCGACCGGCACGTGAAGGTCGTGCCGGGCAGCGCACCCGGCAGGCGGGCCGTGCGCGTGTGGACGAAAGGCTTCGGGCCCGAGCCGGCGTGCATTTCCTTCCGGCGCCCTGCGGGCGAGCACATCGGCCGATGGGCGGACGCGCTGAAGGCCTGCACCGCGGTGAAGATCGTGGCCCGCGCCGCGCAGCCGGCCACGAACAAGCTGGAGGTCGTGCTCATCGAGCGCGACAACGCACCCTGGGGCACGGTCGTGCCGTTGACGCAGGAGTGGCGGGAGATTGTGGTCCCGTTCACCGACCTCCGCTTCTTCAGCCACTGGCGACACGCACCCGGCCGCGGACGCGAGGGCGACCGCTTCCGTCCGGCCAACGTCGCCGCGGCGAACTTCTGCTTCGGCGCGTGGCTCTATGGCGACCGCGCCGGCCTGCCGCACGGCGTAGAGATCGAGCGCGTGGAACTCATCAGACGCGGCAGGTAACAGGACACATCCCCGCGCGCCCCGCCTGTAGTGCGCACGCCAGTGCGCCTCTGCTCCCTACGTACGCCAGCGGAGGCTCACTGACGTGAGCACTACAGGCGCGCGGAACCGCGACATCGTTTCTGGGGAGAGTAGTGGGCAGGCGGCACTTGCGTCGGTGTCCGGGCCGGGTGTACAATCGGGCGCGTGTTGTGGTCGAGCTAGCCGGGTCTTCCTACGCCACGGAGGTGGTCGCCATGAAGAATCAGTCTCGGAAAAGCCGGCTCGGCGGGGGCGCGACCGAGTACATCATCATCATTGTCATCTTGGCCATCGTCATCGGCGTGGCGGTCGTCGTGTTCCGCGACAAGGTCAGGACCAAAGTGCAGCAGTCCGGGGACTCGGCCGCGACCACGAACGCGGAGCCCGTGAAGTAACCACGGCCGACGCCCCATCGCGGGGGCCGCGCACACATGTCCCTAGCCCCCATCAGCCCATGCAGCACATCCTTTCCATTGACCAAGGCACGACCGGCACGACCACTGTGCTCTACGACGCGGCCGGCCGGATCGTGGACAAGGCCGCCCGCGAGATCACACAGCATTACCCCCAGCCCGGCTGGGTTGAGCACGACCCTCTGGAGATCTGGCAGTCCGTCGTGGACACGGTAGAAGAGTTGTGCGCGCGGCACGGCGCGCCCATCGCCGCAGTTGGCATCACGAACCAGCGCGAGACCGCGATTCTGTGGGATCGGCGCACCGGCGAGCCTATCCACCGCGCGATCGTGTGGCAGTGCCGGCGCACCGCGGCCATGTGCGACGCGCTTCGCGAACACGCGCCCATGATTCGCGTCAAGACCGGCCTGCCGCTTGACGCCTACTTCAGCGGCACCAAGGTCAAGTGGCTGCTGGAAAACGTCGATGGCATCGACCCCGGGAGCCTGCTTTTCGGCACGGTCGATTCGTGGCTCATCTGGAAGCTGACCGGCGGCAAGGTCCACGCAACCGACTACACGAACGCGTCGCGCACGCTGCTGTTCAACATCCACGACAAGCGTTGGGACGAGGAGCTGTGCCAACTGCTCGGCGTGCCTCAATCGATTCTCCCCCATGTGCGCCAATCGGTGGACGACTATGGCGTTGTGGAAGCTATCGACTCGCTCAAGGGCGTCCCGATCTGCGGCGTGGCCGGCGACCAGCAGGCCGCGCTCTTCGGCCAGACTTGCTTCGGCCGAGGGCAGGCCAAGAACACGTACGGCACGGGTTGCTTCCTGCTCATGAACACCGGCGCGGACGCGGTCGAGTCGAACAAGGGCCTCATCACCACGCTCGCCGCGGACGGCGCGGGCGAGCCGTGCTACGCGCTGGAGGGCTCCATCTTCGTCGCGGGCGCGGCGATCCAGTGGCTACGCGACGAACTGGGCCTGCTGGAGAACGCGGCGGACAGCGAAGCGGCCGCTCGCGCGGTCGAGGACAACGCGGGTGTGTATCTCGTGCCGGCGTTCGTGGGCCTTGGCGCGCCGCACTGGGACATGCACGCGCGGGGCGCGCTCGTGGGCCTCACCCGCGGGGCCAACCGCAACCACGTGATCCGCGCGGCGCTGGAGTCCATGGCGTACCAAACGCACGACGTGCTTTCAGAAATGGAGGCGGAGACGGGCGCGCGGGTGCCGGAACTGGCCGTGGATGGCGGCGCGGCGGCCAACGATTTCCTCATGCAATTCCAGGCCGACATCACCGGCCGGCGAGTCGTGCGGCCGGCGGAGATCGAGTCCACGTCGCTGGGAGCGGCATACATGGCCGGGCTGAAGGCGGGAGTGTGGAGCCGCGCGGAGGAGCTGGCGAATCTGAAGGAGGTCGATCGGGTGTTCGAGCCGGCGATGAGCCTGCCGGAGCGGGAAGTGCTGCTTGCCGGATGGCGCAAAGCGTTGCGGCAAACGATGGCGAAGTAGTGCCGTTCGTCGTAGTACGCGTTTAGTGCGGCAGCCGAATTCGCCAGAATTCAGGCGATCCGTGAATCGCTTGGCGCCTTGCCCGCAGGCTGGCGCATGCGGCTACCTGGCCACTTCGTCAGCCCTGCTCATTCCTGGGATCCCCGCCCCGCATCCGCTTCACCTGGCTGCGCCGTTTCTTCGCCGCGAGGCGGCGCTCCTTCGATGCGCGGGTGGGCCTCGTCTTGCGCCGCTTCTTGGGCGGCTGTGCGGCCCGGCGAATCAGCGCGATGAGCCGGTCCATCGCGTCCTGCCGGTTGCGCTCCCGCGTGCGATAGCGTTGCGCCTCGATGATGAGCGCTCCGTCGTTGGTGACCCGATTGCCCGCGAGTTGGACCAGCCGCTGCCGCACGTCTTCGGGCAGGCCCTTTGCCCGCGCCACGTTGAAGCGCAACTGCACCGCGGTCGCCACCTTGTTTACGTTCTGCCCGCCCGGGCCCGACGCGCGCGTGAACTTCTCCTGGATGTCCGTCTCGTGGATCGAGATGTTGCGCGTGATCTGGATCATGGTCTCATCTCGCCACAAGCCCACTCCGACCACCGACCAGGGCCCAGATCGCGTCCATGTCCAGGCACTCGTCGAGCAGGTCCGCGAGCTTGTCGTAGCCCGCCTCCTTGCGTTCGGCCGCGCTGCGCAACTCGTCGCGCGGCAAAGGAGGCAGGCCTTTGTCCTGGCGCAGCGAGTTGATAAGAGCGAAGCGGAACTCGTCGTTGTCGAAGATGCCGTGCATGTACGTGCCCCACACGCGGCCGTCGGAGGAAATCGCACCATCGGGCTCGCCCGCGGGCAGGCCAGACCGCGTTTCGATTATCAGGAGTGGTGCGCCATCGTCGAGCGCGGTCACGCCCATGTGAATCTCATACCCGCGCAGCGTGCCGGCCGCGAGCGCTTTGAACGCGTCGGGCGCATCGGGGTGCGCGGCCGCGGTGGCTTGGTGCGTCGTCTTGTCCGGCAGGAACGTGGTGGCCGCGGCCAGCAGGCCCAGGCCTTCGACAACGGGCGTGCTCGCCTCCACGAGGTCGGGGTCGTGGATCTCGCGGCCCAGCATCTGGAACCCGCCACAGAGGCCCGCGACGCGGCCGCCTGCGCGAGCATAAGCCACGATTGCGTCGGCGAGGCCGCGCTGCCTCAGCCAGTCCAGGTCGCCGCAGGTGTTCTTGGTGCCGGGGATGACGACCATGTCCGGCTCGCCGAACTGGCCGGTGTCGAGCACGTAGCGGAGCGTCACTCCCGGCTCGGCCGCGAGCGCGTCGAAGTCGGTAAAGTTCGAGATGCGCGGCAGGCGGACCACCGCGACGTCGACCGCCCCCTCGACCGGCATGCACTGCACGCGCTCGATGCAGACGCTGTCCTCCGCGTCGATGTGGATGTCGCGGAAATAGGGCACCACTCCGAGCGTGGGCACGCCCGCGATGTCCTCGAGCATCTTCAAGCCCGGCTTGAGCAACTCTACGTCGCCGCGGAACTTGTTGAACACCACGCCCTTGACGCGCTCGCGCTCGTCCGGGTCGAGGAGCTGGAGCGTGCCCACGACCCATGCGAAGGAGCCCCCGCGGTCGATGTCCACCACGAGCAGCACGGGCGCGTCCGCGAGCTTCGCCACGTGCATGTTCACGATGTCGGATTGCTTGAGGTTGATCTCGGCCGGGCTGCCCGCGCCCTCGATCACGATCACGTCGTAGTCCGAGGCGAGCGCATCGTATGCGTTTTTCACGACCGTGGCCAAGTCGCGCTTCTTGCCGTAGTAGCCCTGTGCGCTGACGTGGCCGATGGGCTTGCCCATGACCACGACTTGCGAGCCGGCGTCGCCGGAGGGCTTGAGCAAGATGGGATTCATCTCGACGCGGATGGGCGTGCGCGCGGCCTCGGCCTGCGTGACCTGGGCGCGGCCCATTTCGAGGCCGTCCGCGGTCACGTACGAGTTGAGCGCCATGTTCTGGGACTTGAACGGCGCGACGCGCAGGCCGGCGCGGTGGAAGAGCCGGCAGAGCCCGCAGTTGATGATGCTCTTGCCTACGTCCGAGCCGGTGCCTTGCACCATGATGGCCTTGGCCATGCGTTGGGGTCTCCAGGGTTGCGTTGCCAGGCGTGGCCCCGTCGCTACACTTTCGCACAGACAAAGCTGCGAGAAAGAGGGGCTGTGCGGCAGTTCTTGGTCCTGCTCCTACTCCCATCGTCGTCCGGATAACTCCAGTCCGACTCCCCACCGAGCTTGCCTCGGTGGAAGTCAGTATTCGAAGCTCAAGTTGTCCTGACGGCGATGGGACTAAGAGCAGGAGCAGGCGACAACATGCTGTCGATCCCCCACTGCCAAGCGGCTACGCGTTGTACCAGCGGAAGGCGAAGCAGATGACGGGCGCGATGAAGCTCGCACAGGCCAGGAGGACGCTCCAGCGCGGGTGGCCCCGATAGACGACGAACCCGAACGCGAGCCCTAGCACGATGCCCGCGGCGTAGATGGGCGTGGCGGACAGCTCGAAGACCACGCCCAGCCCCGGCAAGATGAGCGCCGCGAGCAGGCCGAAGAAGAGGCTCCCGGACACGATGCTCAGTGCCTCGCTCGCCAAGTCCGACTCCTTCGCCGATTCGTCTTTGGCCGCGGCCGCGGTGACGGACTCCGACACGAACCACCCCCCGAGGACAATGGCCGCAGCCGCGAGGAACGCCCAGTTCTCAGGCGCAAGGGTTAACGCGATGACGGCCAGCACAAAGGAGCCGTACAACACGACCGAGCTTTTCCAGTTAGCCTTTTCGCTCATGGTGGGATGCGGCTCAGATCAACGCGGGAAGGGAGGGCGCGGCAAGGGAATAGTGTAGTGAGTTGAACGGGGACGAGTCAAGGAGTCGCCCTTGTAGGGCGTGCGCGATCTCTGCGCGATTACACGTTTCGTGGCCTCGGTGGTGCTGGATGAGCGCACCGGAGGCTCCCGCCGCATCCGCGGGGAGGCCCTGCCATCCGCGGGCCAGCATCTGCGCTGCCAGTAGACAAGCTGCGGTCCGTTTGGTTACCTGTTTGGGCGCCCAGGTGGGGAAGCCCGCGCCTGCCATCCCGTGCGAAGCGTCGGAGGAGATTCTTCGCTTCGCTCAGATGGACAATGACACCGTTTGCATGGCTCCACACTTCTGCCCAGGGAGATCGACCATGATCCGTGCGCACCACCTTCTGCCCCTGGCCCTCTGCTCAGTGCTGCTCGCCCAAGAGGAGCGCCTGCTCACCGACAACGGCCTCGGCAACGAACGCTACAGCGAATACAAGAACGCCGCGCGCATAGCGACCGGCGGCCGGTACACGCCGCGGCCGGCATTTTCGTCCGGCAAAGGCGACCCGCCCGTCATTCCATTCGCCAAGGGCGCGCTTACCAACGGCGACTCGTCGTTCAGTTGGAAACGCAAGCCGGGGCCGTATTCGTACTGGCAGCGCCAGGCGCGGGGCGAGGTCGAGTTCGACCTGCTCAAACCGTTCCGCATCACCCGCGTGCGCGTGTGCGTGCTCAACTCCGGGCCCCATGGCACGTCGAAGATCGAGCTGCTCAAGCGCGGCGATCCGCTCGAATTCCCGGAGCTGCTCAAGATCGGGGAACTGAAACCCAAGAAGGGCTGGAACGAGTTCAAGGACGTGAACACGCTCGCGGACGGCGTGCGGCTGCGGTTCACGGTTGAGCCGGGCAAATCGTACATCACGCTCTCGGAAGTCGAGATCTGGGGCAAGCCGGCCCCAGCCGGCGCCGCGCCTAGCGCGCCTCGGCGCAAGGGCGGCAAGTCGATCGCCGAGGCCGGGATCGAGTGGTACGCGTTCGACTTTGGGCCGGAGTCCTCGCCTACGTTCGCCAACTTCACAGGCGTGTCCAAGGACGTGGTCTACACCAAAGAACGCGGGTACGGCTGGCTGCCGTATCGCGAGGGCAAGCCTATGACGCCGAGCAACTTTGGCCCTGAGAGCAAGCGAGTGCCCGGCCTTGGCGAGCGCGACCGCGCGACGCGCGGCAGCGCCTGCGTGGACAGCCTGTACCGCGATTTCGTTATGACGTCGCAGTATTACCACACGCAAGTGCAGCAAACGTTCGCGCTCGACCTGCCCAGCGGCAAGTACCGCGTCATGACGTTCCACGGCGACTTCCAATACGGCCGGCCGGGCGTGCAAAACTGGTGGATCGACGCCGAGGGCAAGCGCGTTGTGGAGAAGCTCGTCATGCCGCGGGGGCTCGCGGCGGACGCGGTCTTCGACGTGGACGTGGCTGACGGCCAACTCACGCTCACGCTTGATGCGTCTGCAAGCAAGCCGGCCCAATGCGGGTTCCTGCTCAACGGGCTCGTGGTCCTTCCGATCAACGACGCACAGCAGGCCGCGTTCGCCGCCGCAAAGATTCAGAAGATTCGCGCGGCCGTCAAACGCGAGCGCAAGGAGTTGTTCGACAACACGTTCGTGGAGAAGCCGTACGTGGAGGACGCGCCCATGCCGGCGCTTTCGCCAGAGGATCGGGCGCGCGGGTTCGCTGTGTTCGCGCCGAACTGGATGCGGAACATCTACCCCAACAGCGTCCCGCGGCCGGCCGAGTTGAAGCGGCCGCTGGCGTGCTTCGCGTGCCCCGGCGAGTACGAGCCCCTGGCGGTGGCCGCGCGCGCGCTCAAGGACCTGAAGGCCCTGTCGTGCACGGTGACCGACCTCGCCGGGCCGGGCCGCATCCCCGCGAGCGCGGTCGACGTGCGCGTCGTGCGCTGCTGGCCGCAGCGCCTGGGCAGCAGTTGGAGCACCGAGTGGCGCGTCATGCCAGAATTGCTGGAGCATAAGCCGAGCGTGGACGTGGCCGCGGACACGACGCAAGAGTTTTGGCTGACCGTGCGCGTGCCGGATGATGCGCGGCCCGGCCTATACAAGGGCTTCGCTGTGCTGGCCGCGGCTAACGCCGGCCGAGCGCGCATCCCCGTGGCCGTCGAGGTGCTGCCGTTCCGCCTGCGCAAAAATGAGCGGCCCGTGGGCATGTACTGGCGCGACAACAAGGTCGCGGGCACGCCCCTGCGCGACAAGCAAGTACGGGACATGGTCGAGCACGGCATGACCACGCTCACCATGGGCGCTGTGTTCCCCAGCCTGCGCAACGAGGCCGGCGCTGTCGTGCTCGACGTGGCCGAGCTGCGCACGTTCCTCCAGGAGATCAAGCGGCTCGGCATCGAGGGCCCCATCCCGTATCACGCGTCTTCGCTCATGACCAAGATCAAGCGCGCGTTCCCCGGCAAGACGCAGGAGGAACTCGACGCGCTCTACGTGGAGGCCATTCGCCAATTGGAGGCGGTCTCGTCGCGGCCCGACACGCCGAAGCTGCTCTACTATCCGGTCGACGAGATTGGAAGCAACGACAAGCGCGGCAAGAAGGCGCACGACGAGTGCGCGCTCATCGCCAAGGTCCCCGGCGCGACGAGTTACATCACGGTGAACAACTACAAGGGCGGCGAGAAGTGGGGCGACACGTTCGACATTTGGTGCGGCAATATCATCTACACCCGCGAACAGGAGCAGAAGCTGCTTGCCCGCGGCAAGCGCTACATGCGCTACGGCTCCGCGTATCTCAATGACCCGCGCAAGGCGCGCAACACCTGCGGCTTCGGGTTCTACCGTCGCCCGGCCGAGGCCATGTTCTACTGGCACTACCAGGCGTACGTGGGCGACCCGTTCAACGACTTCGACGGCGGGAGCCGAGACTGGTGCGCGGCCTACCCCGGGCCGAACGGCGAGTTGATCCCCACGACCGATTGGGAAGGCCTGCGCGAGGGCGTGGACGACATGCGTTACATCGCGACGCTGAAGCACTACGCCGCACTAGCGGCCAAGACGCCCGCCGGCAAAGCCGCGTCCGCCCGCGCGCTGAAAGTCCTGAACGAAGTCCTCGCTCCCGACGACCCGAACCAGTCCGCCTACACCTTCCGCAGCGACCTGAGCGACGACGAGTTCCACGCGCTGCGCCGCAAGCTGGTGGACGCTATCCTTGAACTTCGGAATGTGGTGGGAGAGTAGGGTTGCGGAATGGTTGATGGGCGAGGGGCACAACTACCGGCTCTTGGCCGGCTGTAAGCGGCGCGGCCTCTGGAACCCCCACGGGGTTCCGTCTTCCAGCCCAGGGTAGTGGACGCAGTCCGCTACCCTGGGAACTGGCCGCCAATGACCCACCAACCCCAACGGGGTTGCGTCCTCGGAGGTGACGGAACCCCGTTGGGATTCCAGATCAGAACTGCTGGCGTCAGCCGAAACCCAGTAGTTACACCCATGACCAATGGCTGATCACCAAATGACCAATGACTACTTCCCCCACGACATGGTCGCGCTGCTGCCGGCAGGCAACGTGATTTCACGCGAACCCTGTGGCAAGCCAAAGAACGCCGCGTTCGTGCGCACCGTGCAGGTGATCGCCGCGCGGGTCGGGTTGTGCGCGTACACGTCGAGCTTCGTCCGCGTCCACCAAACCACAAGCCGCACGCGCGCGTCGGTGCAAGTGGCCGGATGGCCGACGACCAACTGCGCAGCCCGCGGGTTCAGATCCACCGTGGCGTAGCCCGTGCCGTTGTGCACGGTCATGCAGCTCAGGGGGCCGCGGTTGATCTGCTTGGCCGCGCTCCAGTTGGCGTTGAGGCCGGTCGTTTCGACGAACAGATCCGTGGGCATGCGCGTCTTGGACAGCGTCGCGGCGAACGCGCCGCCCTGCGCGCTCGCAAGCAACCGGCCGGTCGTGTCCTCGACTTGGCCTCGCGTGGCTTGCACGCGGTACGCCGGCTCGCAGCCGATTCCGAGCGTGCGCCGAATGTCGTCGAATGCCTGGTTGCCCTGCTCGATGCTCACCGGCGCGGACGCAGCCATGAAACGCAGGCGCAGCGTCTCGCCCTTGCGCATGCGCCGGCCCTGGAGCGCGAGGCCGAACACGCTGCCGAGGAGCCGCTCCGTTAGCGTGACCTTCGCGCGCACCGGCGTCAGCGGGAACACCGCGCCCGCGCCGCGCGTGGGATTCGGGAACGCGGCCAGGTAGTTGCCGAGCGCCATGTCGCCGCTCGCGACCCACGGCCGCGCGCAGCGCACGCCCACGCGCGTCAGCGCGCGGCCGTCCGCGAAGCTCACGAACGCGTGGTCGCCGATGCCCTCGGGCCGGCTGCCGTAGTCGCTGAACGCGTACGCGGCCAACGGCATGGGTGACTTCGCACTGAACGTGAAGTTCCGCTTCGCGGCGATCGTGATCTCGTTGAAGCTGATGCCGGCGCGCTCGAACCGCGCGGTCGGCGTCGTGCGCCGCAGCGTGTACGTGAAGTACTCCATGGGCACGGTGCGGTACGATGGCGCGCAGTCCCGGCGCCGCGGCGTGCCCGGAGGGTACTTGTTCCGCACGACCTGGCGGAGGATCTGCACCTCGGGCCCGGCCACGTCGAACAGGTTGGCCGACGACACTTCTTAGCCGCCCTCGCTGACGCCGCCTTCCAGACGCGCGGTCACCGCGACCTTGCCGCTGGAGCCGGTGCTCACGCCGTCCCAGCTCGGCGGGAACTCGCCGCTCGGATCCATCGGACACGGCGCGCTCCACGTGGGCGCCCACCCGGCATACACGCATCCGGTCGTGCCGCTCGTGTAGATCATGCGGCCCTCGCGATTGCGCTGGAGGCAGGCGGAGATCGTGTTCTGGTGGTCGCCGCACTGGTTCACGTACGTCTGCGAAAAACGAATGCGAATGCCCGGCGACAGCAGCTTGCCTCCGTTGGCGTCCGTTGCGCGCAGGTGGAACACGTGCTGGCGGTCGTGCAGCTCGGGGAACACCCGCTCGCAGCGTTCGCCGTTGTTGGCGAACCGCAGAAGCGGCTGTCCGCGGTCGGACACCTCCACCTCCTTGATCCCAACCGGCGAGGAGACCGCGAACCGCAGCCTCGCGCGGTCGGAGCCCGGCGTGGCCGCGCCCCAAGACATCACGTTGAGGCCTTGCCAGTCCTCCAACTTCGGGCCGCTGGAGAGGTACGCGCGGTGCGGGTTGAGCCAGTAGAGCAGCCCGGCCTGCCGCTGCGGCGTGATCTGCTCGCGCAGGTCGTTCGCGTCCCGCACGCGCCACACGTTCTGCAAACCCGTGGCCGCGGCCTGCTTGACCTTGGCCGGCGAGTCCACGAGGTGCAGCGCGAGCGGCGCGAGGTTGTGGAACTGCGCGTTCAGCGCGAGGTAGTAGTCGAGCGAGTCGTCGATGAGCCGGCCGTTCTCATACGTGTGCACTGCGCAGGCCGTCATGTTCTTGAGGATCTGTGGGTCGCGGCCCGGGTGGCGATGGAGGCGCGTGATCGCGAGGAAGCCGCTGTGCATCTGGCTGCCCCAGAAGTTGTACGTGTCGTCGATGTGTTTGCCGTCGGCCGCGAGGCCCGGCGGCTTGGGGAAGTCGAACTCGCCGAACGCGACATACTCGTCGCCCTGGAGCGTGCGGTAGTCGAGCCCGGGCAGTGCGAGGAAGTCCGCGCTCGACTCGCGCTTGCACTCCTCTCGCAGCTTGTTCCAGTTCGCCGGCGTCAAGTCCTCCAGCCGCTCCGCGAACAACACGGCCTGGTAGCCTGCTGCGCGCGCCGCGCGGCAATAGTCGGCGACCGTGCCCTGGCCGCCGGAGAAGCGGGTCCGCGCACCGGCGAGCACGCGGTAGTGTTTCCACGCCGGCGGATCGGGGAACTTTTCCTTGCTCCAGTCGATCGGCCGGCCGGGGTATTTCTCCGGGCGGGTCGCCGGGTTCGCGGGCGTCTTGTACCCGCCGAACGGGCTTTCCGCCGCAAGCCACTGGACCAGGTTGACGCAGAGCCGGCCGGTATCGCTGGGCAGCCCTCCCGCGCCGCGTTCCCACACGATGCCCTCCATGGACTTGTGCCGCGCGCCCCAGAAGGTCCAGTTGGGCCAGAGCGCGAAGATCGCGGCCCGGCCGCGGCCCAGGTGGCGCACGGCCACGATAGGCGGCTCGGCCGCGTACGTCGCCGGGACGCTGTCCATCGCGGGCGACTTGGTCTTGGCGCGCACGGACCGCGCGGACTTCTCGCCTCGCACGATCACCTGCCAATCGTCGCTGAGTTGCGGCGCGTAGAGCGTCTTCTGGGCGTCGGCGCGCCAGGGCCGCGCGGGGAAGTAAACGGTCTTGACGCCCTCGGTGATCGGCGAACGCGCGATGTTCGTGGTCCACGAATACCACCAGCGGATGTAGCGCGGCTGCTTGTAGAGCCGGTCGGGATCGGTCACTTGTTCGTCGAGCAACTGCGCGCCCCAGCGCTTGAGCAGCACGTTCGCCGCGACGCGGCCCTTGTCCCATCCGCCCGTACCCATGCAGGCGAGCACGCCTCCCCCGGCGCGGCAGTAGGCGTCGATCGCGTCGAGAGCCTTCGCATACTTCGGCTGAAGCTGCCCGCGTTCGTTCGCGGGCGGGATGTCCGTGAGCACGACCGCGCTGAACGGCTTCAGCGTGTCCATGCTCACGTCGTCCCACTTGAGCGTGCCCACTTCGAGCCCGGCCTTGCGCAGGTCCGCCGCGGAGTCGTAGTCCTCCAGGTAAACGAACTGCCGGGAGACGAACGCGACGGATGGCGCGGCGTGGGCTGCTGACCATGAGGCCGACAGGGCGCCAAGACAGAGGAGAAGCATGGCGATGCCGATTGCGTTGTTGCGCTTCATCATCCGGTCCTCAGCAAGCGGAATGTGCTTTGGCTTGACTCCCCCCGCGGTTTCCAGCGGCATACTTTTGGGTGCAGGTCTGAACGTACGTAGTAAACTGGGCGTTCATTCCCGTGGTGCGCCGGCGCAGAATGCACATGCGCCGAAGGCGCATCACAACATAGCCCAGTGCAAGCTCGTTCGGTCGCGTCAGCGGGCGAACGAG
>JAJRTI010000356.1 GCA_024278415.1 Planctomycetota bacterium
CAGGCCTCGTCGAACCTCCCCGCGCGCATGGCCTCCAAGCCAAGCTGCAAGGCCGGCTTCGCGGCGAGCGCGGGCCCGGCCGCGGCCAGACACAGCCATGCCAGCCCGCGAGCGGCGCGCAGAACGCCCGCATGCTGGCGCCTGCGGCTACCTTCGTTGAAGAAGCGGATGCAAAGCAGCGCTACGCGCTGCCAGCCAAAGCGCCGTCAAGCCGGCGCACTCCACAACGGAGCGCATCGACAACATGTTGTCATTCGAAAGCCGGTAAGGGCCTAAAAGACCTGTTCTTGTCGCATTCTACCCCGTCCTCCCCCGCTGCATGTCAAGAAGAATCTGCGGGCAATTTCGTTTTTTTGTAGGATATGCTCACATTGCCGGCGTTTGATACCGTCTGGCCTTGCCGCCTGCAAACATGCCTCCGGTGGGAAATGCGGGCCAAGGCTCCAACAATGGAGATACGTTCATGTTTACGAGATCGTGCGGTTTGCTCACCTCGTCCTTCCGCCTCTCCATCCTCGCCGCGGTCGCTGCCGGGGCAATGTCCTATGCTGCCGGGCTTGATCCTGTCAAGGTTCCCAACGCCAGCTTCGAGGAGGCGCGGCCGGGAGGCAAGCTGCCTGCCGAGTGGAGCGGCGACACGTCCATCTTCGCTTTAGATACCACCACCGCGCACACCGGCATAGCGTCGCTGCGCATTGTGAATACCAACCCAGCCACGTACAGGCTCTGCACTACGAAAATCACGCTGAAAAAGGGCAAGCGGTACGAGTATTCCGTCTGGGTGAAGACGAAGGACGTGAAAGGCGAGGATACCGGCGCGACCGTTTGCATCGAGTGGTCGGGGGCGGACGGCAAGTGGCTCGGGGGCAGCTACGCGCGCGGCTTCAAAGGCACGTCTGACGAATGGCGACAGGTCAAAGGCGTCACCAAGCCCATTCCCGACAACGCGGCCTCGTGCGCGATCACCTGCTACCTGCGCAAGGGCATGACCGGAACGGCGTGGTTCGACGACGTGGAGGTCAAGCGCTACCGCGGGCCGTTCATGGAAACGATGCTCACCTCGCCGAACTACCGCGGGTGGTTCATGCCCGGCTAGACCCGCCGGTTCGTCGTCCGCGTGGCGCTCAACTTGGGTGACTACGACCTCGCGCTCGGTGACGTGTCGCTTAGAGTGGAAGTGCTGAACACCGATGGCAAAGTCGTGCGCGACGCGAGCCTGGCGCGTGTGGCGGCGAACCCGGCCGATCTGTCGCTGCATGCCGGAGGGCTGTCGGCGGGGAAGTACGTCCTTCGCATCACCGCCAAGAACAAGGCCAGCGGCCAGACCTTGGCTACCGCGGAGCACGAGGTGCGGCCGCCGGACACTCCCACGCCGACGTGCTACATCGACGCCCATCGCCGCGTCATCCTCAACGGCAAGCCGTTCTTCCCCCTCGGCATGTATTGGGGCAGCATCAACGAAGCGGACATCAAGCTGTACGCGGACAGCGCATTCAACTGCCTCATGCCCTACGGCCGGCCCAAGCCGGAGCAGATGGACCTCGCGCAGAAGCATGGGCTCAAGGTCATCTACTCGATCAAGGATTTCTACGCGGGCACCCGGTGGGCCCCCGGCTTCATCAAGACCGAGGCCGACGAGGAGCGGGCCGTGCGCCAGTACGTCACCCAGTTTCGCAACCACCCAGCGCTCCTTGCGTGGTATCTCAACGACGAGTTGCCGGTCAGCATGATGCCGCGGCTCGTGGCGCATCAGCAATGGGTCGAGAAGCTCGATCCCAACCACCCCACGTGGGTCGTGCTCTATCAAGTCCACGACGTGGGCCGATACACCAAGAGCTTCGACGTCATCGGTACCGACCCGTACCCAATTCCCAAGTCTCCCGCGTCACGCGCCGCGGAGTGGACGCGCCTGACCGTCGAGCAAACCGCCGGTTGCCGGGGCGTGTGGCAGGTGCCGCAGGTGTTCAACTGGGCCACCTACCGCAAGACACATGAACAGCGCAAAGGCCTCCGGCCCCCTACCCTCGCGGAGATGCGGTCCATGGCCTGGCAGTGCATCACCGAGGGCGCGACGGGATTGGTGTTCTACTCGTTCATGGACCTCAAACGCGACAAAGCAACGGGGTTCGCTCCGCAGTGGCAGAAGGTGAAGACCATGGCGGCGGAGATTGACGCCATGATCCCCGCGATCCTGTCCATCGAGCCCGCACCGGCCGTGCGCGTCGCCGCGGGCGATTGGCTCCACTGGATCACGCGCGTGCGCAACGGCAAGCTCTACATCATGGCGGTGAACGACGGCGATGGCGAGGGAGTTGCGAAGTTCACGTTGCCCAAGCCGGCGCAGACGATCACGGTGCTCAACGAGAACCGAGTGCTCGCGCCCCAAGGCCCAAGCTTCACGGATCGGTTCGACAAGCTCGCGGTGCACATCTATGAAGTGGAGTTGTGACCGCGCGCGCCACAGGCGGATAGAGACGCAAAGCAAGAGAGAGACATGCTCTTGCGTACGCGTGTTGGCCTCTTTGCATTGCGGCCGAAGGCCGCGTTTGGAGAAACCGAAGATGACCCGAAGGTTCCTGACGCTGCTCATGCTCGGAACTGCGGCCGCCAGCGCCGCGCCGGTGGTGACCCAGCTCCGCGCCGAATACAGATACGGCCAAACGTTTCTGACATGGAAAGAAGCGCCTGTCCCGGCAGGCACGACCTTCAACGTCTATCTCTCGAGAAAGCCAATCGCTGATGCGACCGGGCTTGCTGTGGCGAAGAAGGTCTGCCAATGGATCGAGCCCCACTCAGCGGAAGATTGGACACGCGACAAGGGCAACTACGGCAAGGGGCGCGTCAAGGACAAGAAGACCGGCAAGGTTCCGCCGGTCCCGGCCCCTGTTGGATACATCATCAAGGAAGGCGGCAAGCGGCTTGACCCCGCCTCGGGCCTGCACGTGCATACTGTCGCCAAGGACGAGGCGGGCGATTGCTACTATGCCGTCACGGTGGTCACGGACGGGCGAGAGGATCGAACTGTCGCCCCTGGCGCCAACGCGCTGCGCGCACCCGTGGCCCAAAAACGCGAGCCGATCCGGCCCATCTGGCAGGGCCAGGGCAAGGGCGTCGCGGCCGGCTCAGGCAAAGGCAAAGCCCTGTTCCTTCAGTTGCACGCCAAGGGCAACCGCCCGGCCTGCAAGTACATTGTCTTCGGCGACGCCACGCACTGCTGGTGCGAAGGCGTGCCCTTCATGTTCGACGTGTACGTCGGCCGCGACCGAGTCACGCTCGCTCCAAGCAACACGATGTACGTGGGGCGTTCCTTCAAGCGCGGCCTCGCGGCCAAACGCCCCATCCGCGGCATCTGGACCTTTTGGTACGGCTGTAGCGATAAGATTCCCCAGCCCGAGGAGATCCCCAACGGAACCCCCACGAACTACAGCGAACGCCGACTGCTGTTCGAGATCGACTGGGCAAAACAGTTTCTGAAGACCGATCCCAACCGCACCTATTGCTACGGGTCCTCCATGGGTGGGTGCGGGACCATGTCCTTCGCATTCCGCCACCCTGAGATATTCGCTGCGGTGAGCGCGCACGTCCCCATCGTGGCGTACAACGAAGGCGACCCCAAGAAGGGCCGCCAGCTCGGCTGGCATGACAACACGTTCCGGCTCGTCGACTTTTGCGGCCCACTCTCGCTCATCTGCAGCGACGGCATCCCGCTGTCGAAGCGGATGGACTCGACCGCCTTCACCCTGTCCCATCCCGGCGACCTTCCCTTACTGGTCATCGCTAACGGGAGGCAAGACGGGTCCATTCCCTGGCACAACAATCCGCCTTTTTACCGTGCGCTCCAGCAGACGCGCCAGGGCTGCGTCGTCGCCTGGAACGACGGCATCCACCCCACCGTAGCGAAGCTGTTGCCGCCTGACTTCAAGCGCTGGGCCAAGGCCGGCCTCACGCGCTTCGCACTCAACAAGAGCTACCCCGCGTTCAGCAATTGTTCGCGCAACAACGACCCCGGCAACGGCGATAGCAACAGCGGCGACGTCGTGGGGTACATGAACAGAGGGCTGAACTGGACCGACCCGAAGGAGACCGCGGACCGCTACGAAGTGCTCATCACCTACGATCTCGATGCCGGCGATTTGCCGCTGTCGGTGGACGTGACGCCACGGCGCTGCCAGGCCTTCCGCCTCTCGCCTGGCCAAACGTGCACTGCGGTCAACATCGACGCCGGTGGCGAGACGATCCAGTCCACGCGCGTGACTGCGGATCGCTTCGGGCGGGTGACCTTCTCCAAGTTTCAATTGACGCAGTGCGCGGGGAACCGGCTGATCCTTACGAAGTAGGCCGCCAGACCCTCATGCGCGCACAAGTCATGAAGATGGCCGGGGGCCTGGGGAGTTTCCTCAAGATTCTCAGGAGTTCTCTTACACGTGAAATGTTACCGGTCCATTATAGGGATCGCCGAGCGCACCTGCTTCTGCTGGACAAATGGGTCGTTTATAGGGCGATTCATTGCCCGTTGCTTCCGGCGTAAAGACGGGCGATGAATCGCCCTACTACAAGCCTGTGGCGCCTGCCGCTTGGATCCGCGATCTTGTGGTGAAAGTCCTGCTGGGCGCCCCTCTTGACCAAAGACAGCCAGATAGGTAGCCTGCTCGTATGTGCATGACGAGAATAAGACGACTCGTCCGGTGCCTTCCGTTGGTCGGCCTTGCCGTGGAAATCTCCCTGTGGGCCGCGCCCCCACGCCCAGCGGAAGCGGCGCGGGCGAGTATCCGAGTGCCGATCTTCGAGGGCGGGGAGGGCATGGACTTCTTCCTCCAATGCGCCCGAGCCTACGAGAAGGAACGGCCGGACGTAGCCGTCAATCTTTACGGCGACCCGCGAATTGCGGATAAGATACGCGTGCGTGTGCTCGAAGGGACCTTCCCCGAGGTGACGAACGCCCGCCTCAACTATTGGGCCCTCATCCGCAACGGCGATATCCTGGCGCTGGACGAGTACCTCGACGGCCCCAACTGGGAAGGGGACGCGACGTGGCGGGACACGTTTATGCCGGGCAGCCTCGATCGCTACAAGCACGAGGGCAAAGTCTACGGCCTGCCCTTCGCCTACTTTGCGTATGCCGTGTGGTACAACAAGCGGATGTTTGAGGAGCATGGCTGGCGCAAGCCGAAAACGTGGGATGACTTTCTGTCCCTCTGCGAGCAGATCAAGAGCGCGGGAATCGCCCCCCTGGCCTTTCAAGGCAGCTATCCCGGCTACGCACAAATGGTGATCGACGCCATCTACTATCGCACGGTCGGTGCGAAGCGTTACTACGAGCAGAAGAATCTGGTTCCAGGCAGCTTCGACAATCCGGAGTTCATCGCCACCCTCGACCTCATGCAGACGATCGCGCTCAACTACTTCCAGAAAGGCGCCATGGGCATGACGCACACGGGCGCGCAGCAGGAGTTTTTCCTCGGCCGAACTGCGATGATCTTCTGCGGCGCTTGGCTCAAGAGCGAGATGCTGGGCAAGATCCCCGACGGCTTCCGGCTGGGTGCGTTCAACTTCCCGGCCGTCAAGGGCGGCAAGGGCGATCCCAACGCCGTCTCCTTCGGCAGCGGCTACTATTTCGTCATGAAGCATAGCCGCCATCCAGAACTCGGTGTGGACTTCCTGCGCTTCATGACCTCACGCAAGATGGCGGGAGCCTTCAGCAGGCAACGCGACATCCCGACCGCGATCAAGGGGACCGCAGAAGGCAACCTCTCATCCGACTTGGCGGAGATGGCCGCAATTCTCAAGTCGGCCAAGACCACCTTCGGCCAAGCCCCGGGCGAGGGGTACCCGGAAATGGCGCAGCACTGGTCGGACTGCCGATCCAAACTCCTCGAAAACGACATCACACCCGCGGAATGTGCCAAGAAGCTGGAAGCCGCCGCGAACGCGGTCCGCACGCGAGCGGAGCACCCCAATGCGATCACCATCCGGCACATCGCCAAACCGATCTTCCTGCTTTCTCTTCTGGCGGCCGCCATCATCTACTGGTGCGTGACACAGATCCGCAAGTATCTGGAGCACAGACGATCCGCACGTGCGGCCGGAACGGCCGGCCGCCTCCGCCTGAGTTGGGCAAGCGTGATCGTGTTTGTGGGGCCTGCGCTGGCGCTCTACACGGTCTTTGTCATTGTGCCGTGCGCACGGTCGTTCGTTTGGTCCACGCAGCGATGGGACGGCCTCACGGATACGCGGCAATGGGTGGGCCTGTTGCACTTCAAGCGCCTGCTCTTCGAGAGCGACGGATTCTGGATTGCGACTCAGAACAATCTCTTCATCATGTTCGTCATACCGCTGTTCATTCTGCCCCTAAGTCTATTCTTCGCCACGTGCATCAGCCGCGGCCTCTGGGGCCAGTCGGTATTCCGCGTGATCTTCTTCTTTCCAAACATCCTCGGCGGCGTCGTGGCGACGCTCTTGTGGCTGCACCTTTACAACCCGCAGGGCGGGCTCATCAACGCGGGGCTCGTCGCACTCGGCAAGGCGCTCTGCACTATAGGAGCCGGCGACGTCGGCAGGTACCTCATGACGTTCGACGGCTTCGCGTGGCTTTCTGAAAAGCACCTCTACTGGGCCCTCATCCCCATGTCGATCTGGGGTGCCTGCGGCTTCTTCATGCTCCTATTCATCAGTGCGATGGACTCCATCCCACAAACCATGTACGAAGCAGCAGAACTCGACGGCGCTAACGCATGGCGGCAGTTCTGGAGTATCACCGTGCCCATGATCTGGGACGTGCTCGCCGTCGCGATCGTGTTCATGGTCATTGGCGGCATGAAGGCTTTCGAAGTCATCTGGCTGCTCACCAACCAGCGGCCTACCACCGGCACCCACGTGATCAGCACGCGCATGGTGCAGGCCATGTTCACTGAATTCAAAGTCGGCGAAGCGACCGCCATCGCGGTCTTGCTCTTCCTCATGGTCTTCTTTGGCACGGCCGTGACGCTGCGCCTGATGCAGCGCGAAACTGTCGAGTACTAGCGAGCCCCACCATGCCCGACCCATCGAGCCCAAGAGACTACGAGCGCATCGGCCTGCTCGTCATCGTGTACACCCTTCTCATCGGGTATGCGATCATCGTCGTGTATCCCATGTTCTGGATGCTCTGCACGTCTCTGAAGGACGACCAGTCCATCTTCCTCAGGCCCTTCGCGCTGCCGGACTTTAGCAACCTCAAGTGGTCGAACTTCACGTACGCGTGGACCAAGGGGCACTTAGGCGACTACTTCTTCAACAGCGTCACGGTCACCCTCGCCACGGTCGCATTGTCCACGTTCTTCGCGGCCATGGCCGCGTACGTGTTGGCGCGGTTCTCCTTCAGGGGCGCGCGGCCGCTGTTCTTCTACTTCCTCGCCGGGCTGATGGTCCCGCTCCAGATGGCCATTGTGCCGTTGTTCTTCCAGATGAAGGAGTTCGACATGCTCGGCTCGCGATGGGGGCTGGTGACGGTGTACGTCGCGTTCGGCATGCCCTTTTCGATCTTCATCCTCACCGGCTTCTTCAAGTCGCTCCCGGCGAGCCTCCACGAATCCGCGCTCATGGACGGGGCTGGCGAGTTCCGCGCGTTCTGGTACATCATGCTCCCCCTTGCACGGCCAGGGCTCTTCACGGTCGCCATCTTCTCCTTCCTCGGCACGTGGAACGAGTTCTTCATGGCGTTCATGTTCCTCTCCGGCGAAGGCGCAGAGAAGGTCCGCACCCTGCCGCTGGGCTTAGCGAACATCACAATCGTCTCGCAATATCGAAGCGACTGGGGAATGGCCTTTGCCGGCCTGGTCATCGTCATGCTCCCTACCCTCCTCGCGTACACGTTCCTCCAGAGACGGCTGACCAAGGGCATCACGCTGGGCGCGCTCAAGGCCTGACCGGCTGAGCGCGGGCAACGCGTCAGCGACTCGCGCCGCCTCCTCATGGGGGCCCATCATCCGGAGGATCTCTGTAACAAAGCGGGCTTCACCCGCAACCGAAACAGCACGTGCGGCGCGCCCTTTTGGAGTGCGCCGGCAGAGTCCCGCATGTGCGGGACGGCGACGGCGCTTTTGCTGCATGCGCGCGGCTTGCGCGAATTTGCGTTCTCGTAGGCATGCGCGCGCTGCCCAGGAAAAGCGGCGTCAA
>JAJRTI010000357.1 GCA_024278415.1 Planctomycetota bacterium
GGGGGACGTGGCAGGATGCAGGCGATGAAGCAGGTTCTTCGCGGACCACAAACGCTGGTAGCGTTCACCCCCGCCCTTCCAGGGAGGGGGCAGGGGGTGGGTCGGCGCGCGAGGGGAAGCCGCTCACTGCGCGCGGACGCGCAGACCATTGCGAAGCGACCCCCCTGTAGTCCCCCCTGGAAGGGGGACGTGGCAGGATGCAGGCGATGAAGCAGGTTCTTCGCGGACCACAAACGCTGGTAGCGTTCACCCCCGCCCTTCCAGGGAGGGGGCAGGGGGCGGGTCGGCGCGCGAGGGGAAGCCGCTCTCCACGCGCGGACGCGCAGGACGTTATGAAACGACCCCCCTGTAGTCCCCCCTGGAAGGGGGGACGTGGCAGGATGCAGGCGATGAAGCAGGTTCTTCGCGGACCACAAACGCTGGTAGCGTTCACCCCCGCCCTTCCAGGGAGGGGGCAGGGGGTGGGTCGGCGCGCGAGGGGAAGCCGCTCTCCACGCGCGGGACGTGCAGACCGTTGCGAAGCGACCCCCCTGTGGTCCCCCCTGGAAGGGGGGGACGGGTGGAGCGCGGAATACTTGCAGCGGATGGAGTGGGTGGACGTGCGGGGTGCTGGGAGACGCCCCCCCTGTAGTCCCCCCTGGAAGGGGAGACGGGGAGGAGTGTGGAATGCTGGCAGGTGATGGAGTAGTATGGGTCCAACAGATGTCTGAGAACCACATCAGCAGTGCAGCGACTTCTGGGACGATCCACCAACGTGAGCAGCCGTGAAACAAGAGAGCCGGCGAAGAGCGAAGCCACAGCGGCTTCGCCTGCGAGCGGGGGCAGGCCAAGCGGCCGGCCCAAGCTCCGTCGCGTGCAGCCAGACATGCTCAATCGAGCGCGCCAACTGCGCCGAGAGATGACATACCCTGAGCGGCTCCTGTGGAGCCGACTGCGCCGCGGCCGACTTGGTGGAATGAGATTTAGAAGGCAGCACGTTGTGGGGCCCTACATCGTGGACTTCTACTGTGCAACGGCAAGGCTCGTGATCGAGGTCGACGGGCTGAGCCATGCCGGATTGGAGCAGGAGCGCGAGGACGCCAAGCGTGCTCGTTACCTGGAGGCGCAGGGACTGCGAGTTCTCCGGGTCACGAATGACCGTGTGCTCGAGAACGTGGATGAGGTGGCGGAAGGGATCGCGCTTGAGGCAGGAGTCCAATGGGAGTAGGAGGTTCGGCAGGCGAGCACGGGCCGGCCACAGCGAAGCGCCCCCCCTGTGGTCCCCCCTGGAAGGGGGGACGATCGCCGCCGCCTCGGCCTACTCCCCCCGCGTCACCCGGTGCACAATGTCCCCATCGAACTACAAGCCACACGATCAGAGGGGTTGGATGGGGTTCACCCAGCGGCAGCAAGCACGTTCGTCTGCGGCGGCCCCCCCTACCCCGGAGAAACCTCGCCATGACAATCGGAAGGATATCGACGGCATGCCTCATGGTTTTCTCGCTGTCTGCAAATGCCGCGGGCCTGCTCCCGTGGCAGCGTTGGATCGAGATGCCGGACCCAGCGCAGAGCAAGAGCCTTGAAAGCCTCTTCAGCCTGAGCTGGCGGAACTCGGGCGGCAAAGAGGGCCGGCTTTCGATCGCGAAAGATCGCGGCCCTTGGGGCGGGAAGTATTTCAACTTCCACGTGAAGATCGACCACCACAACGCGGGCAAGTACCCGCTGGGCTGGCCTTCCTTCGAGGTGCAGCCCAAGCCGCCGCTCGACTTCAGCGGCTACGACGCCATCGCCTACTGGATCCGGTGCGACACAAAGCTCAACCGCTCGCTCAGGATTCGGTTCATTCTCTGGAGCGACGGCGCAGGCCGCATCAACACGCCCATCCCGGCGTTCCGGCCGGGCCGGTGGGTCCAGGTCATCCACAGAATCCGAAAGACGCCCCGCATCGACAAGGTCGACCGCATCCATTTCTTCCTCAGCGAAAGCGACTACCAACACGGCGACGACATGACGTTCAAGGTCGGCGGATTCCAACTCTGCAATCTCAAGAAAGAGTTGTCGAAGCTTCAAGCCGGCCAGGCCGCGATGGGGCTCTGGGTTGGACCACGCGCGGACAAGAGCGAGCGCATTACGATTTTGGAGGCCGACGCGGAGAGGCTTCCGGCGCTGATGGTGTTCGAGACGGGCGAAGAGGTGTCGCTGCGAGCGGCGGACGAACTGCGCGTCAAGTTCCACGAGGTCTTCACCGGAAAAGAAACGTGGCGCTCCACGCGGCTCGCCACGGACGCGCCCGCGGGCAAAGCCTCTCGAATCACGGCACGGCTCGACGTGTCGGGGCTCCAGCCAGGATACTATCTCGTCGTCGCCGACGTGCTTCGCCAGGGCAGGTCCCTGCTCGCTGGGCGCGTCGGCTCGGACGACTTCTACATCCGCAAGCCGAACGAGTCGATGACGTACACGGTGCTGTCGATTCGCACGGGCATGGTCCTGTGGCTGCGCGATCTGCTCTACGGCGACATCATCGGCTGGGCGCACGCGGCCCTGCCGCACGTATACGACCCGTTGGACAAGACAACGTACCGCGACTTCATCAGGCTCTTCGCCACGGCCACTTGGAAGCACACCGAGGGCAACGAAGCCGGGGACACGGGTTTGGCTCTGGCCGCGGAGGCCTTCCGCAAGTCCGGCGACAGGGTGCGGTGTCGGTTCACGGAGGGATTGCTGGAGGACAGCATCACGCACATGATCGAGCACATGCAGGCGCCGAGCGGAGGCGCGCGGACAACGACCAACGAACTGGCCCGCGGCGGATACGCGGCGAACTGGGCCGCCGGAGGATACACGTACGATTCCAACCAGATGGGCGAATGGATGCGCGCGATTACATACGCCATCCTCTACTACAGCCGAATCCCAGAGCAGCGAGCACGCGCGAAAGAACTCAGCGCCGCGGTTCGCAAGACCGGCGACTTCCTGGTCGCGCACGCCACGCGAGACTCCAACGGCATCCCGAAAGTCATCCGTCACCTGCGTCTCATCGAGAGGCCCGATGGCAGCGTGCGGCAGATGACTTATCATCAGGAAGGCCGGCAATGCGACGTGTACTTGGGCCGCGCGCTCGCGGGCCTTTCCTATTACGCTTACGCGATGCAGCAGCTTGGCGAGAAGGTCCCCAACGAATGGTGGACGGTGATGGACAACACCGCGCGGTGGTGCGAGCGGAAGATGAAGCCGAACGGCTGGTTCGACTGGCAATGCGCAGACGTGGTCGAGGGCGGGTGCCACACGTATCTGGGCAACATCTACGTGGGCGAGGGGCTGTTTGGCGTGTACTTGTCAAGCAAGACCGCAGGCCGGAAAGCCCGCGCACAGGCCGCACTGCGCGCCGCGCACAAGGCGTACCGCTACGTCACCGACGACTGCTTGATCAGAGGCCGCCAATACCAGCCGCCCACCGAATTCTGGGTCGGGCCATACGTTTACTGGCTGTTCACGGAGTACCTAGACACCGCGGGGTCCGAGCCGAAGTTCGAGGAGTGGCTGGCCGCGCTCGACCGCACGTGGCGCGTGAAGCGAAAGTGGAAGGACTTCCTGGACCGCCCCCGCGATGGCAAAGGGTACGTGGGCCGCGCGGCGACCAACGGGATGCTCAACGTCGCGGTGCTCGGATACCTGGGCATTCGGCAGATGGCCGAAGTCGGCCAGCCGCTGCATTGGGATACGGCGTCGCGCGAACGCCGGTGACTGCCAGTTTATCTTGGTGGGCACAGCCCCGCCCGCCCTTCCTGGCTCGACACATCGAAGGTGCAAAAAGGTTTTGGGCTGGAAGGCGCAGGCGAACTCTTAGTGCCTTAAGCATTCGTAATCGCGACGAAAAACAAGATGTTGCACACATGGAGCGGATCCCGAGGCATCGGGACCGTCCGTCGGAATGCGAAGGCATTCCGCTCCCGGGTTGCGGGCGAAGCCCGCCTTGTGGGGAATAAGGCGGCTGTCTGAGGAATGCGTTTTGGCCATTGTGGCGAGTGGGACATCAGGCTACCCCAGCCTGAAACAACAGTCCACCTCAAGCTTGCAGCCTGACGAACCTGGCCTAAAGGAGTCCGTCTGCCTGCGCTTGATCTCGCTCACCTCCCAGGTCAGAAGTTTGACGTCCCGCCCAGCAAAAGAACTGGTGGCCTCAAGGCGAGTCACAATCTCCCTCGGCAGCAGCTTCTTTCCCCCCATTCGGATGACAACGTAGGCGTCATGGCCAAGGACGCGCCCAAGCACCCGCCACATGTCTGCGATGAGGCACCAGTATGTTGACGGCGTGGCGTGCCTGTCGTCCTTCGAAATGCGGCCGTATGTCGGCGTTGGCGAGTATCCCAGGAACCAAAGACGAAGCCATTGGTCCTCTTCAAAATTAGTTGTGTCCAGGTATGGCGGAGACGTAACAGCGACACGAGGCTTGGCGTCGGTGTGCTTAAGGTTCCGGGGCAGCTCGCGAAAATCCGACAGGAACACTTGCGCCGTCCCTTCAGGTGGCTCGCTCGCATATCGAAAAGGCACGAGTCTTCGAAGCAGTTCGAACACATCCCGCTGAGGCGCCTTGAGCCTGTGTTTTTCCCAGTACCTCACGGAGTAGTCGGGTTTCGTGCTAATTGTCCTAGGCATTTGGTTGCTAAGGTAGGAGGACGATCTCTGGCTCTCGCCGTGAAGGGCTCCCAAGACAAGCGCGGCCAGCATGCAGTCGACATTGGACTGTCGCCAGCGCAATGCGTCGCGGCAGTAAAGGATCTGACGTAGCGTGCTAGGGACGTAGGCGACACGGAAGAACCTCGGGAGACGCCGCCTGGCAGCTTCCCACTCGTGAGGTACGAATCGCTCTTGGAGCATCGTGATGCGCCGACGAAGAGACGAGACGGATGGAGCGTTAGTCTTTGCGCGCGTCACGCAGTAGGCCACGGGGTTGATATCACATGCCACCGCCCGGCGCCTCATGATGAGAGCCTGGAATGGAACGGTGCCTCTCCCGCAGAATGGGTCCAGCACCAAGTCCCCCTCTTGCGTCAGTTCCGCGATCCAGTGCTCAGCGAAGGCCTCAGGGAACATGGCGAAGTACGGACAGAGCGCGTGAAATCTGTGCCTCATCGCCGCCTCCGTGTCTTCTGTACATGGTCAGCCCAACGCTTGATATCCTTGCCCAGTTGCCCGGCGGGCTCGGGGACCAGTGCGGCAATGCGGCAGCGCTCAAACAGCAACCCGCCCTTCCGGCAAGTCTCATCCCACCTGTGGTGCTCAATTGTGTGAGGAACGTAGAACGCACGGAGGGGTGTCACAAGAGGAGGCGCCAGCATCCATTGCTCGCACCATTTCGCCGTATCGTACAACTCGGTCAGTTTGCTGCTCGTCGGCGCGTCTTGGCCCGTAGCGCACTGGCCAAACAGAATGAGTTTGCCCGGCCGTCCATCGGAGAATCGTCGCCACGCTACGATGTCGAGCTGCGCGTCCTTGGCATCCGTGCGGCTGCGGCGCGTCTTTGACGTTCTCTCCGAGATCCGCCTCTTCTTGGGCTGAGGTCTATAGCCTCCGCCTTCACCGAGAAGCAAGCACAGCTGATTCAGAGCAGCCTCGAAGCCTTTCGCCAAATCAATGCGAGGACTGCCAAACACTTCTGCTTGCGCGTCGTTATCGTCTCCGCCGAGATAGGCGTGCGTTGCGGCCCCGCAAAGCTGTTCGAATACACGATCTCCGTAGGTGCCAGAGGGCCCCGCATCCTTCCCGAAGAAACTCAGAAGCATCAGAAAACGGTAGGTCGCCGTGTCTTTCTCTGGGCAGTACTGGATGCCATGCTCTTGCACGTCGAACGGGTAGGCCGCGCCGCAAGCCCGCTCTCTGTCGCTGAGTTCACTAATGACATTGACAAGTTCGTCACCAATGTCCAGGTCTGTCCCGTTTGCATCCTCGTCCGCAGCGTCACGGCTGCCGCTGATGTCGATGGCGTTAAGGTGGTCGGAGAAGGAGGCGTACTGGTTGGTCTCAGAGAGTGTGCGCCACTCAAGCCAGTAAGCGTGGGCTTCCGCGGAATCGCAGGCGTTCGGCAGTGGCGGATCCATCATGATGGGCTGTCTCTTCCGAAAAGAACCTACGCGCCGGCCTCAGAGCCAAAGCCGGCCATCTCGTTGTGTAGGCTCTGAGCTATCTTCAGGATAGCGTCCGCCGTGTCAAGAAGCGCCTCGCTGCCATCGTACCCAGTCGCTACAAAGCGTTTGGCATCCTTCAACCTTGCTTCGGCTTTCACCAACGCATCTTCGAAGAGCTTCTCGTCGCCGAGGCTGGCCTCGAGGGCGACGGAAAGAGGAAGTCCCGCGCTCAGCTTGGCCCTGCCATGCTCACTGCCCAGACACTTGGCCAGATTCCGGAGGTCCGGATTTTGCCGTTTGACACACGGCTCTATCCCCTGTGATCGACTGCCGAATGTCCATAGCATGAACTCACGTAGCCTATCTTCTCGTTTCTTCGGCACAGGCTTGGGCTGTTCGAAACGCGCCGGGGTGAGGCCGAGGAAGTTCTGTACGTCGCTGTAGCCAATCGCTGTCCACAGATGGGAAAAGGGGAACTTCTTGGTCACGGAATCTGTACGGTCGAAGAGGCCTGCCTCTTCGGCCTGTCGCAGCACTGAGTAGCCGCGGTGGAGTCGAACAACCGTTTGGTTGTCGTCGCCGATCGTTGCAGCGATGTTCGAAAGGGACACCCCAAACTGATGATGCGTTCGATGGATGTACTCGGCTTTCGAGATGGAGTCCCATTCCTGAGGGCCGTTCAGATGCTTGAACCCGACATAGGCCCACAGATCTGATCGGGGGCAGACGATAACAGGCAGTTTCTTTACACTGTCGAGAATACGTCGAGACGGTCGCTTCAGACCAGTAATCTTGAGTCTTTCCTGCCGGGTCGGGGATAGAAGGATGAGCACGGCTGCAAGACGGCGGTTGCCCTCTATCACGACGAGCTTTTCGTCTTCCTGTGACGCAAAGAGTTCCTCGTGGGGCCAATAGCCCTGTGCGGAGATCGAGTCCAGCACTTCACCTACCGATTTGTTCCGCCAAAGCCAATCGATGATGCCTTCCTGGTCATCTATCGTGAATTCCTCGCCTGATACTCGGGGATTCTGGGGGTCCAGATTCAGCCCTTTGGGCTCAAGCCATTGAACGTTGCCGGCTGCCTCGGCTATCCCTTGCCCGGGGGGTTTCTTGCGCACCATGGAATTCGCCTTCCTGTTAGGAATCATGCGAGAAGCAGTCTCTCTCTTGCTGGCAATTGTACCGCGAAACGCGAGCTTTTCATACGTGCTACTCCCGCGTCACCTTCTCCACGATGTCCTTGTCGAAGTAGTTCACCCCCATCCCAGCGTCGATCACGATGCCGCGGGCGTTAATGCCGCTCGCGCGCTCGGACAGCAGGAACGCGGCCGCGTTGGCCACCTCCTGCGTCTTCACCCCCTCCTTGCGCAGCGTGAGTTGCTCGGCAAAGAGGTACGAGTCGATGTAGCCCGGGATGCCCGCACTTGCGGAGGTCTTGAGGAGGCCCGGGTTCACAGAGTTGAAGCGCACGCGGGAGAACGCGGAGAATGACTTGGCGAGGAAACAAATCGTCGAGTCGAGCGCGGCCTTGATCGGGGCCATGTACCCGTAGTTCTCCGCGGCCATGCGCGTGGTCGAGATCGAGATCGTCACGACCGACGCATTCTCGTCGAAAAGGCCCTTGAGATGGTTCGACAGCTTCACGAGCGAGAAGCAGGAGATGTCGAACGCTTGGAGGATGTCCTGCTTCAGCGTCTCGTGGAACGGCTTCATGCCCTCGGAATAGTGGGCGAATGCGATGGAGTGCACCATGCCGTGCAGCACCGGGTGCTTTTCCGCAATGTCGGCCGCGAGCTTCGCAATCTGGTCCTCTTGCTCGACGTCGCACACGTAGATGTCCGCGTCCGGCAACAGTTTCGCCACAGGCGGGATCATGTCCTCGGACCTGACCGAGAGCACGACCTTGGCGCCCTCTTCGAGCAAGGTCTTCGCTGTGAAATACGCGACGCTTTTGCGGTTCGCCACGCCCACGACGAGGAACGTCTTGCCTTCGAAGTTGAGGAAGCTCATGACGGCCCTCCCTGCTCGGCTTCGTAGGGCACGAGCGCGCAGGCGAACTCGACGCGCACCGCGAGCTTGCCGCCGGATGTGATCGAGCCCTTCAGGTAGAACGCGTTCGACACTTGGTCTTCGATCGAGGCCTCGATCTCGAGCGGGTCGTCGGGCTTGACCATGTGCTTGAAGCGCGCGTTGCTGATCTTGGTGACCACGGGCACGCCGCCGGCCGCGTCGTCGATGCGCTGCGAGAGCAGCACCGCGCCGGCCTGGAAGATGATCTCGCACAGCAGGACGCCCGGCGTCACGGGTGAGCCGGGATAGTGGCCGGAGTAGATGCGCGAGAACAACTCGTCGTCGCTGCGCGGGGTATATTCGGCCACAATGCGCGCGTCGTCGATGGAGACGATCTTGTCGAGAAGCAAGAACGGCGGCCTGTGCGGGATGGCTTGCTCGATGTCGATCATGTCACAGGCCTCCGCTGACTTCGAGCGTCTCGCCGGTGATGTACGCGGCTTCACGCGTGGCGAGGAAGAGCACCGCGTGCGCGACTTCGTCCGGCTTGGCGAAGCGCTTGAGGGGCACCATGCTCTTGTATCCCTTCGCCAGCTCCTCTGGCAGATCGTCGATCAACTCCGTCTCGACGAAGCCGGGCGACACGCAATTGACGGTGATCTTGCGCTTGGCGACTTCTTTGGACAAGCTGCGCGTCATGCCGATCATGCCGGCCTTGCTCGCGGCGTAGTTGGCCTGGCCCTCGAATCCGAAATGGCCGCAAGGGGATGTGATACTGACAATGCGGCCGTATCGTTCGCCCATCATGGCCTGGACGCCGAACTTGCACATGTGGTACGTGCCCGTCAGGTTCGTGTCGATAACGCTGCGCCAGTCCTCCTCAGGCATCATGGCCAGCACCGAGTCGCGGCGGATGCCGGCGTTGTTGACCAACACGTGCAGCGCTCCGTATCGGTCGGCGAAGTCCCGAAAGAAACTCTCGACCCCGTCGTAGTCCGCGACATCGAACTTGGCCAGATGCAGGCGCTCCGCGTGGGGCGCGTCGGCCTTGAACGCTTGCGCGGCCGCGTCGTTGCCGCGGTAGTTGGCGATCACGGCCGCGCCGGCATTGAGGAACGCCTCAGCCACTGCGCGGCCGATCCCGCGGGTGCCGCCGGTGACAATGACGGTCTGATCGGAGAAGTCGAACATGGGCGATGTCCGCATGGAAGGTGGAGGGCGATTGAGGGCTGGATAGTGTAGTCTGTGGACGAACGGGGTTCAAGGAATACACGGGCGCCCCTGAAGCAGGTGGAGGCCCCGCGACTGCCGCCCGCGCGCCCGCGCCGCCATGCGCCTATTTCACGGCCTTGCGCACGCGGAAGTAGCTCAGGAACGCCCGAAGCCCCAGGCCCAGTTTGATGTTGAACGGGTACACGCGCATCTTGAGCGCGTAGCCGTACCAGAGCTTGTAGATAAGCGCCAGGAACCAGTCCGTCGCGGCAGTGCGGGGCAGCTTGATGAGCCGGCGAATGACCGGCTCCAGCCGCGGAAACGACACCCCAATGGCAAAGAGCCGGTGCAGGTTCTCGAACTGCGACTTCACCTCCGGATCCGGGAACTCCAGCCGCGATCGGGTGCAGAACGAGTCGAGCGACGAGTAGTCGCCGGTGAAGTAGCCCTTCTCCTCGCAGTACTTGCCTAGCGCAGTGCCGGGGTATGGTTGGAAGAGCGTGCACCAAGCGTACGCGACCTCGCAGCGTTGGTTCAGGTGCAGGGTCTCGAACGAGTCCTCGATCGTCTCGTCGGGCAGGCCGATCATGTTCGACGTGCACACGCGGATGCCCACGTCGCGCATGATGTGGCACGCACGCTCGATCTGCTCGTCGGACATGTGCCGGTTGAGCGCCTTCTCCCGAATGCGGCGCACGCCGCACTCCACGCCGATCAGCACGCTCACACACCCCGCGTGCTTGAGCAACTGTGCGCGCTCCTCCGTGACCATGCTCGGATGGAGCGGGCAGTTGAAGGGCAGCCCGATCTCGCTTCGGTAGCGCTCGGCGAACTGCCCCAGCAGGTCGGGATTCATGGAGAACAAGTTGTCGTCGAAGCGAATGAAGGACATGGGGTACTTGCTGCGTACGTCCTTCATCTCGGCGATCAAGTCGTCGGCGCCACGCGAGCGCACGTAGGGCCGGCGCAGGCCGTACAACTCGTGGAAGCCCTGGTTGAAACAGTAGCCGCACGCGTAGAGGCAGCCTCGTTCGAGCGCGAAGCGCTTGATGGGCTGGTCCCGCAGGAGGGACGAGCGGCTGTAGAGGATGTCCCGATCGAACCACGGGAGCCAGTCCAGGTCGTCCACGAGCGGGCGCATGGGGTTGCGCACCTCGCCGTCGGGCGTCTTGAACCAGAAGTTCTGCACCTGGTGCAGTTCGTCGGTCCCAAACTTGTCGAGGAACTCCGGGAGCGCCAAATCCCCCTCGCCCA
>JAJRTI010000358.1 GCA_024278415.1 Planctomycetota bacterium
AACGTGAGAGCGGGCACTCCGGGCCGGCGGCCTCGGCGCGGATGCAGACGCCAATGCCGGGCAGAAGCGACTCGCCCGGTACTTCCAGGGCCATGGCCTTGGGGGGCGCGGCCGCGGCCTCGCGGCGCCGAAGCACAAAGCAGCCGCCGCGGCACTCGGCCGCCGCGTTGCATGGGAGCGACGTGCGCCCTCGGTCTGCGCGGATGAGGCCGAACATGCGTTGCCAGGACTTCGCGTCCAGGTCCGCCTCCCCTAAGCCTAGCGCCCGCCACGCGCGGCGCAGCACGGGCTCCCATAGCGACGTGGGCTGTTCAGCCAGTGCCGCGGCGTCGAGTTCGATGCTATTGGCGTCGCGGCGGACGCACACGTCCGGCCAGACGGCCTCTGCCTGCGCGTCGAGGCTTGCGGTCAGGTCCGCCGCCACCCGTGCAAGCCGCGCGATTGCGCCCCTGGCCTGGACGCCGTACTTCTCCTCGATCGCGGGCAGGACTTCGTGGCGCAGCCAGTTGCGCTGGAACGTCGTGTCGGCATTGGTGGCGTCGACCCGATAGGATTGCCCGATGTCTGCGAGGTAGGCTTCGATCTCGGATCGCGGCACGTCCAGCATGGGCCGCGCCACGGCGATCGGGCTGCCGGGCTCGATGGGCCGCACGCGGGGAATGCCGGCCAGCCCGCGGATGCCGGTGCCGCGCAGGACGCGGTGCAGGACCGTCTCCGCGTTGTCGTCCGCGTGGTGCCCCAGCAAGACCACGGCCGCGCCCAGCGTCTCAGCCCACGAGCGGAAGCAAGCGTAGCGCGCGCGGCGGCCGGCCGCCTCGATGCCGATGCTGTCCCGCTGAGCGATGTGCGCGACGTCACGGCGCTCGACATGGCAGGGCACGTCCAGTGCATGGCAAAGCGACTCGACAAACTGGGCGTCGCCGTCGCCCGCTTCGCCACGCAGCAGGTGGTTCACATGGACCCCATGGATCGCCCACTGTGTTCGAAGCGCTCGCCTGCCTGCGCAAAGGCCTCGGAGGAGTGCGACAGAGTCTGGGCCGCCCGACACGCCGACAACCATGCAAGCGTCCTCCGCGATGGCGAGCGTCTCATTGAGGAACGCCGCGATCTTGGTCTCCAGCGGATGCACGTATACGCCTCCTTTCTGGGCAACCCCGATATGCGGCGGCCGCGCCGCCGCCGGCCCAGCTCCGCGGCGCGGATGAGCGGGTGTTGCTGGCCCCGGTGGGGCGAGATCTTGCTCAGGAGGGCGCGCACGCTACGCGGGGCCAGCATGCAAGAGCATGCGCGCGGCGGAGCGGCCGAACTGTCGCGATCCGTCGGCGCTTGGATGCTTAGGTTGGCTTCACTGGGCCCGTGGGTCTCCTCCTTGCGGCCCTTGATCCTCTGCGGGCGGAGGAGGCTGGTCGGGCTCAGGTTCCCCGACGCGCCCCTCCCCTGCTGCGTCGTCCCCTTCTGGCCCCTCGCCAGGGACTTCCCCTACGCGATCTCCGCCCCCCTGTTCGTCATCGGGCCTCTCGGCTCCCTCTCCACCCTCTGCGTCTCCCTGCCCTTGATCTATCTCCTGTCCCTGGTCCCCGTTTTCTGCATCTCCGCGGTTCTCATCACCTTCGCCTTCGTTGCCCTTATCATCACCTTCTCCCTTATCGGCGTCCGCGTCTCCGCCCTTGTCATCTCCATCCTCAGCGTCCTCGTCTTGGCCCTTGTCGTCCTCAGCAGCACCTTCACCTTCGCCCGCGGCCTCTGCCTCGCCTGCCTCCCCGCCATCGGCTTCACCGGCCACGTCGCCTCCACCTTCTCCGCCGGCCTCAGCGGCGCCGCCTTCGCCAGTGCTTCCCTTGTCGCTCTCTCCCTCGGCCTCTCCGCCGCCCGCTTTGTCCTCCTCGGGGGCGTTGTTCATATCGGACGCGACCTCCTCGCCGCCACCGCCATCGCCACCGCCGACCTCATCTGGCGCGCCTCCGCCGCGGCGGCGACGGCCCCCTCCGCCGCCCCCCCCGCCCCCTCCGCCGCCGCCAATGCGCATCTCCTCCTGGCCCGATGTGTTGTCATCGTCCGTAAGCCCGCCGTTGTCTGTGCCGCCGCCGCAGCCGGACAACACCACCGGGAACACTATGGCGCCAACAAGCATCAAGAGGCCAGCCAGGCCAAGCCACAAGCCAGTCGTATTGCTTCGAGTTCTCATCGCAGTCCTCCGGCACGAGTTCCCAAGACATTGCGCACGACGGCCGGGCCAACGAGCCCTCCATTCGAGGCAACGCATTGTTGTTGTGCTTCTGTGCTTCTAGGTTACCCCTGGCCCGCGTGCGTGTCAATAGCGGATTCGCCCGGCTACGTCCCCGAACGCCCTTCTTGACCCCCTTGCGATCGCGTTGCTATAATCGTTTTTCTTACGGCCCGCCGTGAGGGGCGACGGCTACGGCGGCCCCCCCTCCCGCTGCCCACAACGACGACCGGCAAGGAGCCCGTGCGCTATGGCAGAGATCGACAAATTTCTGGAAATGGCCGCCAATCTGGGCGCGTCCGACATCCACATTGCGGCCGGCGCCCCCCCCATTATCCGGCACCACGGCACCCTCAAGAAGGGCAAGTTCCGCGCGCTCGAGGCCGAGGACACGGAGCGACTCATCATGGAGATCCTCACCGAAGAACAGAAGAAGATCTTCGAGGAGGAGTGGGAACTGGACTTCTCGTACGAGTTGCCCAACGTGGGCCGGTACCGCACGAACGTCTTCAGGCAGCGCCGGGGCCTGGACGCCGCGTTCCGGCTCGTGCCGGAGTCGCCGCCTACGCTCGACGAGTTGGGGTTCCCCGCCTCCATCCAGAAGCTGCTCAGCTACCGGCAGGGGCTCATCCTGGTCACCGGCAAGGCCGGCAGCGGCAAGACGACCACGCTCGCCGCGATGATCAACCACCTGAACCTGACCCGCCGCGAGCACATCATCACGGTGGAAGACCCCATCGAGGTCGAGCACTCGCCCAAGAAGTCGCACGTGGTGCAGCGCGAGGTGGGCACGCACACCGAGTCGTTTGCCACGGCCCTGCGCGCGGCCTTGCGTGAGGATCCGGACATCATCATGGTTGGAGAAATGCGCGACTTGGAGACCATTCAGCTCGCCATTACCGCGGCCGAGACCGGCCACCTCGTGCTGGCGACGCTCCACACCACCAGCGCCGCGCGCACGATTGACCGCATGCTCGACGTGTTTCCGCCGGCGCAGCAGCCGCAGATTCGCGCCATGGTCGCGGAGTCGTTGCGCGGGGTTATCACCCAGCAGCTCTTGCCCACCGCGGACGGCAAGGGCCGTATCCTCGGGTTGGAAGTGCTCGTGGCCACCCCGGCGGTGTCGAACCTGATCCGAGACGGCAAGACGTTCCAAGTGCCCCAGTCCATGCAGACCGGCTCGCGGCTGGGCATGCAACTCATGGACGACCACCTGCTCCAACTCGTGGACCAGTGCAAGATCACGCACGAGACCGCGATCGCCCGGTGCAGCGACCCCACCAAGTTCCCCACGCTCGAAGAACTGCGCGCGGACATGCTCAACTTCTACGAGTTCCGCGCGATGGAGCCCAAAGAGCAGTGGAAGGCGCTCTTGGGCCAGCGCTGTTTTGATTACGACAAGAAGACGAAACAGGCAACGATCCACCGCAACCTTATCCCGTTCGTCTTCTACATCCCCCAGGGCCAGTGCCCCGTGCAGGAGATCTACGAGTTTATCCAAAACCTCCTGGCCAACGCCGACCAGGAGTAGAGCCGGCGCCGGGGACATGAACCAAGGACGCGCCGCGTCCGACTGCGTGCCCCCAGACCTCTGCACGACGGAGAATCGAACGATGGCGAAGATCGATCCCCTCATGATCCAGATGCGCAAGATCGAGGCGTCGGACCTCCACTTGGCCGTCGGTTCGCCGCCCAAGTATCGCATCAAAGGCGACATCACCCCGACCAAGTTGCCGCCGCTCACAGCCGAATCCCTCGAAGAACTCCTCAAAGAGATCTGCGTCGACTGGCAGTGGAAGGAGTTCGTAGAGACTGGGGACATGGACTTCTCCTACGGCATCCCTGGTGAAGCCCGGTTCCGCTGCAACTACTTCAAGCAGCGCCACGGCATCGCCGCAGTCTTCCGCATCATCCCGGAGAAGATCGAGACGCTCGAGGATTTGAAGGCCCCCGATGTGCTCCGGCGCTTCTGCCACCGTGAGTATGGGCTCATCCTCGTCACCGGGCCTACTGGCAGCGGCAAATCCACGACGCTCGCGGCCATGATCAACTACATCAACGATAACTTCTCCAAGCACATCCTCACCATCGAAGACCCCATCGAGTTTGTGCACGAGAACAAGAAATCGCTCATCAGCCAGCGCGAGGTGTTCAACCAAACGCACTCGTTCGCCCGCGCGCTCAAGTCGGCCATGCGCGAGGACCCCAACATCGTGCTCGTGGGCGAAATGCGCGACCTGGAGACCATTTCACTCGCGCTCACGTGCGCCGAGACCGGCGTGCTCGTGTTTGGCACGCTCCACACGAACAGCGCGGCCAAGACCGTGGACCGCATCATCGACGTGTTCCCGGCAGAGCAGCAGGCCCAAGTGCGCACGATGCTCGCCGGCTCGCTGGCCGGCATTATCAGCCAGCAGCTCCTGCGCACGGTCGACCGCGGAGGCCGCGGCCGTGTCGCCGCGCACGAGGTGCTCGTCGGGTGCCCCGCACTGTCCAACTACGTGCGCACCGGCCAGATCAGCAAGATCGAGAGCGTCATTCAGTCCGGCGGCGCCTTGGGGATGCAGACCATGGATTCCTGTGTGCGTGAGTTGTTCGAGCAAGGCATCATTGACGGGCAGGAGGCGTACATGAAGTCGTTCGACAAGAAGCCCTACGAGAAGTTCTTCGAGAAGATGATGGAGCAGACCATGTCGGAGGGGGCGGAGGAGGCGGCCGAGTAGGGACCGGCGCCGGGGACGCGATGCGCCTGCCGCGCCGTGCGCGGCGCCGGCAGGGAAACCGCCGCAGGCGGATCGCAACGTCCCCAGACAGGGCACGCGCAGACTAAGGCGGGCTTCGCCCGCAACCCGGGAGCGGAACGCCTTAGCGTTCCGACAGACGGTCCCGATGCCTCGGGATCCGCTCCACGTGAGCAACATCTTGTTTTTCGTCGCGGTTACGAATGCTTAAGGCACTAATGCCGGCTGCCCAGCTTGCGCGAGTAGTCTTTGAGGAACTCGTCGGCCTCGGGCCGGCGCTCGAAACAGTTCTCATCCCGGCGGAATGCGGCCGTGTGGGTCATGCGCCGGCGGTTGCGCACCTTTACCCCGTGCTTCTTGTGCAGCAATTCGTGGAACATGATGTAGTCCACGACGAACTTGGGCACATCGGGCCGGTCCAGCGCCGCCGACAGCAGTACCGTATCCGTGGCGAACACGTAGTGGCCGAACGAACGGTACGACACGGAGCGGTACCAGGCGAGCTTGGGTCGGTCCATCGCGCCACCGAAGTACTGGCGGTTGACGCGGCTAAAGACGTGGCCCAGATGGTAGACCGCGCCGGCTTCCCGCAACGGCTCCTCGCCAGTGGCGAGCGCCAGCTCGGCCATGACGTCGCTTGCGGCTTCGGACGACTGGAATGCGTCGATGATCCGAGCCGCCCCCGGGCCGCCCCGGCGAAGCGCGGACTGCGCGATGGCCTCCAACACGTCGTCGTCCGCCCAAAGGAACGCCTCGTTCAAGCGCAGGTGCATGTAGCGGCCCCGCTGCTCGCGCTGCCAGATGTTGGCGAAGTTCGTGAACTCGATGAAGAGCGTCGAGCACTTCGGGTCGTGCCGTCTGACGATGGCCGCCATGCGGCGCACCGCGTCCACTTGGGCCGCCAAGTTGTCGTTCTGCGACAGGAACTTGAGCAGCGCGTACGCGTTGCGCGAGGGCTTGGGCAGTGCGGCTGGAGTGGCGCCCGCGCGGCGACAGATGGCCTCGGCCGCGGCGGTCTGTTCGTTGACGCGCCGGCTGAGATGGGCCAAGCCGTCCCGGCGCCATCGCCCTTCGGCGAGTTCCCACATGCGCTGCTGGCAGTCCCGCACGGCCTTCACCAGGTTGCGCACTCGCGGCGTGGGCGCACGCGCCGTGGCGGCTTCGATCGTCGCGACTTGGCTGAAGTCGATGCCCTTGAGATAGCGGTACGCGTTGCGCGACGGCCCCGGCAGCGACTGCGGCCGGCCCCCCGCCTCGCGGCAAATGGCCTCGGTCTGCTCGATCGCCTGCGCCACTTCGCGCTGCAACTCGGCCAACTGGCGGGGAGTCACGCCGTGGTGGAACCGCTCCTGCACGCGGTTGAGCAGCCGCACGAGACCTTGGATTCGCACTTGCCTTTTTCGTGCCACGTCGGTTCAATGGGCGCAGGACGCGCCCGTGGTTAGTCAGAGCCTGTCATCTTCGTCGTGATCTTGGTCGTCATCATAATCGCACGTCTGGACAACAAACCGTCGGCGCTTCGACGATGATTACGATCAAGATGAGGATTCAGGCATTGCATCTTTGGCGGCGACCGCAGGCCGCGTTAAGTCAGTCGCGCCAGACGCGAGCACGGCCCTTCTTCGGAGCAACCCAATGGGACTACTCGACAGACTCAAGGCCATGCTCGGCATCAGCGCCGCGGAGGTCGACATCGTGCTGCCGGGCGGCGCGGTTGCGGCCGGCCAGCCTATTGCCGGGCAGGTCGTCCTGCGCGGCGGCCGCGTGGAACAGCACGTTCGCGCATTGAGCATCGAAGTTATAAGGCGCGTCACCACACCTGTCAACCCGGGCGATGGCGCGGTGCCCGAAGACTTCGTGGCCGAGGGCAAAGTGCCCGAAGCCGAAGCACCGTTCGACCAAGCCTCCGCGCCCGTGATCGAAGACGCCGCGCAGAGCCCGGTCGTGGCTGACAGCGACGAGGCGGAGCAGGAGGAGACGACGGTAGCCTCCGCAACGTTGGCAGAGGACCTCGCCCTTGGCGCGCGCGAGGCGAAGACGTTCGACTTTGCGCTCGACCTGGGCGACGCGGCCGAGCCATCGAGCCCGTCCGTGCAGTGGGTGCTCCTCGCACGGGCCGACATCCCTGCCGCGGTCGATGCGCGGAAGTGGCAGCGGGTGGAGATAGAATAGCCGCGACGTGAACCCCGACAACCGAAAACCCACAACCGAAAACTGAATGATCGACCGTCCCATCACGATTCGCGACGCGGTCCACGGCGACATCGCACTTACGCCGGACGAGGTCCGCGTCATGGACACGTTCGAGTTCCAGCGCCTGCGCCGCATCAAGCAGCTTGGCACCGCGGACCTCATCTATCCCACCGCGGTGCACACGCGGCTCGACCACTCGCTCGGCACGCTGCACATGGCGCAGCGCATGATCGACGTGCTGCGCAGCAAAGGTGCGGCCATGACCGCCGACGACGTGCGCCACGTGCGCCTCGCCGCGCTTGTGCACGACGTGACCCACGTGCCGTTCGGCCACACCTTCGAGGACGAGCGCAAGCTCTTCGAGCGCCACGACAAAGGCGAGCGCGTGGACTACTTCCTGCGCCGCCCGGAATCCGAGCTGGCCCAAGAACTGCGCCACATCGGCGCGGCCGACGCGGTGTACGCGCTGCTCGCCCCGGGCGCCGACGCCCCCCCGCGCCGGTTCCTGAGGCAGATTGTGTCCTCCACGCTCGATGCGGATATGTTCGACTACATCCGCCGAGACCTCCTGTTCACCGGCCTGCGGCAAAGCTACGATGAACGCATCTTCGCGTACTTCCAGCTCGATGGCGACTCGCTCGTGCTGAACATGGAGAAGAACGGCACCGTGCGAGGCGACGCATTGAGCGAGACGATGAACCTGCTCCGCCTGCGCTACACCCTGTCCGAGCGCGTGTACTACCACCACACCAAAGCCGCGACCGCGGCCATGCTCTCCAAGGCCGTCGAGTGCGCCCGGGGCATCCGCGAGCAAGACCTCTATTCCCTGGGCGACGACGCACTGCTCAGCAAGCTCGAAGGCGAGTGGGCCACGCCGGCGTCCGCGCGGCTCGTGGGCAAGCTGCGCCGGCGCAAGCTCTACAAACGCGTGTACCAGATCTCTTTAGACTCAGCCGCGGAGCATGGAGGAGTGGGGCGCCTGATCGACCGATACCACGAAAGCCAGGAGGCCCGCGCAGAGACGGAGCAGCAGCTCTGCAAGGCCATCGGCGCCGAGCCGGACCTGGCGCAAGTGATCATCTACTGCCCTGCCGGCAAGATGTACTTCAAGGAGGCCGCGGTGCGGGCGATCCTGCCCGGCCGGGCGGTCATGGCGCTCAGCGCGGCCGACGACCGCAACCCGGCGCGTGACGAGCTGGGCGTGCTCCAGCGGCGCTACCGCAGCCTGTGGAACTTCTACGTGTTCGTGGATCGCGAATGCGTCGCGCACCGCGCTGCGCTGGCCGGCGCGTGCGGGGAGGCATTCGGAGTGCCGAACGTGTACCAGCCGTGAGCCGCGCGGGTGCGCGAATCTGCCCACGCGCGGGCCGCGGCATGTGGGCCGTCGCAGGGTTATGTCTTGCCACAACGCGCCCCATCATCTATGCTTGTGCATGTGCTGGGCGCGGGGGAGGAGCAAGCGGCATCGCCTTTGCTTTCCGGATATCCTTGCGCGGCTTACAGCAAGGAGCGGAACGCCCTCGCGTTCCGTCTTCACCGTAAGGCTGTGCAAGCATCGGAATGTGAAGGCATTCCGCTCCAGTTCGTGCTCGTTCACATGTTCGATGGCGTGAACGATAACGTGAACGGTGGCGGCAGCGCGGGCGCCATCCCGCTTGCTGCGCGAGTTTCCGCATCTCGTCCCTCCGCGCACCAAGCGCTCTCACTTCATCGCGGCCTAAGGCGATCCCAGGTGTCGACGAATTCCGACAACGACGAACGCACATGCCCATCGTGCTTGCGCTCCGTGCCGCCAGGGGGGAAGTTCTGCCCCCATTGCGGTGCGCGTGCGGAGGACGTGGCGGACGACGACACGGGGGCCGAACCGGTGGAGGTGCGTTGGCTCTTCGAGGAGTTGCCGGGGCGCGACGTGGGCTACTGTGTGTTCCGCGGTGCGCTGGTGCTCGCGAGTGTGGGGGTGGCCGCGTTCCTGGTCAGTCGGTTCATTAGCGCGCCTTCCGCGGCGTCCGGCTTGGGCGCGGTCTTGGGCATCGGCCTGGTCGGCGCCCACTGGATCGCGGCGATCGAGGTCGCGTATGGGAGCGACGAGGGGCATCGGCGCTTGGGCCCTGGCGATGTGATCCGCGAGTTGCCGCTTTCGGCCGCGTTGGTCGGGCTCCCGATCTGCCTCATGTGGAGCCTGGTCGCGCCGCTCGTGCCCGCGCATCGCTACGTGTTGGGCAGCAAGGCCGCGATACTGCTGACGTGGACACCCATGGTGGCGAGCATGCTGCTGGCTGGTTTTGCCTGCGCCCACTACGTGCGGACCAAGCGCTGGCGTCTGATCCTATCGGCCCATGAATTCGTGCGCACGCTTGGCCGGTGCGGCGTCGGTTCGCTGGCCGTGATCCTCTCCGCGTTCGTCGGGCTCGTGTTGTGGCTGCCTCTGGCCGTGGCCGCGGCCGCGTACGCGGGGTGGTGGTTTTGGAGGGCGGAAGGCGGGCTGGCCGAAGCCCAGGCGAGCGGCATGTGGGGCATGGCCCAGGCGATTGGGAGCCGGCTCTCGGCTCGCGTGTTCCAGCATTGGGCGTCGGCCGAATCGGAGCGCGTGGAGTTCGCAGGGCGAGCGCTCGGCCTTGGGTTCGCCGTATTCGAGACGCTCGTGGCCGCGTTGCTGGGGCTCCCGTACTGCATGGTCATCGTCGTGGGCCGGCTCGCCGCGCTCGCGTGCGCCGGCCGCAAGATCAAGTTCTGGCCAGAGGAATCGGCCGATGACTTGTGCGCGGCCGCATAGCTGCAAAGGATCTCCTGAATGGCAAAAGGCATTTTCAAGTCAATGCAGGGCAAGCGGCTCCGCCGGCAGGTGCAAGCCGCACTCGAGCAGGGACGCTGGGACGAGGCGCGCACCGCCGCGGAGAAGCTGGTAGGCGTGGAGCCCCATGAGGCGGAGGCCCGCGTGCTTCTGGGCCTGTCCAAGGCCCGGAGCAAAGATTTCGCCGGCGCACTGGCCGCGTTCGAGCAAGCGGCCAAACTCGATCCCGACAACGCGCTCACGTGGAAGAACCTCGTGCTGGCCGCGTCCCGCGCCGGCAGCGCCAAGTGGGCCATGAAGGGCTTGGAGGAACTGGTGCGCCTGGAGCCGAACGACATGGCGCACGTGGCCCGGCTCAAAGACCTGTGCTTCCGCGTCGGCCAGTTGGACAAGGCCCTCCAGCTCTGCAAGGCCCACGGCTTCAACGCGGCCGACGTGAACGCGATCGTGCGCGCGGCCAACCATGCCAACAAATCTGGCAAGCCCAAGGTTGCGCTCGCACTCGCCAGCGCCTTGACCAAGCTCGACGCGCAGAACCCCAAGGGCTACACGCTGCTCGGCTCCACCTACTTTCAGTCCGGCGACCTGGCCAAGGCGCAGCAGTGCTATGAGAAGGCCATCTCTATCGACCCCGGCAACGCGGTCGCGCAGAACAACCTCGCGCTCGTGTTCCTGCGGCAGAAGCAGTGGGACAAGGCGTCGGCAATCTTGGAGAAACTCGCCCAGAACCAGGCGGGCGACGTGGCCTCGGAGCAAGCGGCGAATGTGCTGACCAACCTGGCCAAGAGCTACGAGCAGCAGAACCAACTCAAGCGCGCCCAGCTCACGTACCAGCGGATGCTGAACATCGAAGGCGCGGCCGAGGCCGCCAAGCGCCAGCTCGACAAGTTCGATATGCCCCTGGCCGCGCGGCGCACGCAGGAAGATCTGCTCGCGGCCAAGCTGGAACGCACGGACCGGCACGACGACATGACGCTGTGCCGGGAGTGCGGGGCGAAGGTCGAACGCGGCGCGACATTCTGCCAAAGCTGCGGCGCAGTATACGGGCCCAGCAAGCCCTGTCCGTCGTGCTCGGCCCCCCTCGCAGTGGACGCGAAGTTCTGCTGCAACTGCGGCGCGGAGCTGGCGGGCATCGAGCGCACGTGCCTGCTGTGCTCGGCGGCCAATCCGGAGGGAGCGTCCCACTGCGGCGCCTGCGGCGCGTTCCTCATCGACGCGGGGCACGTGGCCGAGGCCAACGCGCAGGAGTTCCAAGAGCTGAAGCAGTGCATGGCTCTGCGCCGCGTGGAGGACGCGCTGAATCACTGCCGCACGATGCAGCAGGCTGAGCCCCAGTCCCCGTTCCCCTGGCTCGCCGCGGCGATGGTCTACGAAGCCGCCAACCGGCCCCAGCAGGCGCTCCAAGCCTGCACGCAGGCGGCCGAACTCGCCGCAGACGGGCCGGCATCCGCGGCCGCGCTCGAGCGCCTCGCCATGCTCCGCCTGTTTCATTTCAACCAACCCGCGGAAGCGCTCCAGGCGCTGGACACGGCGATGCGCCGACACCCCGGCAGCCACCACTGGCTCTACCTCATCGGCCTGGCCCACGCGAGGCTCGGCCAAGTGGACGAAGCAATACGAGCCTTCCGCCAGCTTTCGGAAGATCCGCGCTACGAATTGCTCGCGCAGGCCACGGCCGGCGAAACCTTCGCCGCCCACGGCAGCGCGGAGCGCGCGATGGGCTACTGTAGCCGCGTGCTGCATCCCACCACGGAAGATGGATAGTGGCCGACGGAGCGCACCTGGCCCGCTCGGCCCGGCGTTCCTAACCCCTCTCACGAGGCCCCCTCATTATGGCACGTAAGAAGGACGACGAAGTGCTCGCCGATGGCTCGCCGCTGGCGGACCGCATCCGCAGCCGGCTAGCGTCGCTCAAGGACGAGCCGCCGCCGGAGGCCCCGCCGGCAGAGGCCGACGCGCCAGCCGAGCCTGAACCGCCAGGCGCAGCCGAGGCCGATGCGGCTCACACGCACGCACCGGCCCAGCCCCCAGCCTCAGCAACCCACGAGATCAAAGAGCGCTACGCGGAGCTGGTCAAGAGCTACCGTAAGGTCAAAGACCGGCTGGATGATATGCGAGACATCGAGGCCAAGTGCGAGCGCCTGCTCCACGCACATTTCAATACCATCGATGACCTCAACCGCGCGCTCGACGTCATCCAAGCGCAGTTGCCAAACGATGAGGCGCCGGACGAGACGGGCCAGATCCTGCGCAACATGCTCACCGGGGTGCAACAAGTGCGGGACAGGCTCTTCGAGGTGCTGACCAATGAGAACGAACTGGAGTGCCTTGAGCCCCAACGCGGAGAACCGTACGATGCCCAACGCCATGAGGCCATCGAGACGGTGCGGGCCGCGGACATGGAACCCAACACCATCGTCGAAGTGATCGAGCCCGGCTATATTCTTGAAGGCAAGGTTCTGCGGCCAGCCAGGGTCAAAGTGGCCGCGCGCACGGAATGAGGACACCTATGGGACGCACCATCGGAATCGACCTGGGCACGACCAACTCGTGCATGGCCTACGTGGACGTGGACGGCAAGCCGGCCATCATCCCCAACGCGGAAGGCGAGCGCACCACGCCATCCGTCGTCGCGTTCGAGGACGACGCGGTGCTCGTGGGCAAGTTTGCCAAGCAGCAGGCCGTCGTCAACCCCGAGCGCACCATCGCGTCCATCAAGCGCCACATGGGCGACGAAAGCTACTCCGTCGAGATCAACGGCCAGACCTACCGGCCGCAAGAGATCTCCGCGCTCGTGCTCAAGAAGCTCAAGCGCGATGCCGAGGCGTATCTCGACGACGAAGTGACCGACGCGGTCGTCACCGTGCCCGCGTACTTCGACGCAATCCAGCGCCAGGCGACCAAGGAGGCGGGCGAAGTGGCTGGGCTCAACGTGCAGCGTGTGCTCGACGAGCCGACGGCTGCGGCCATGGCGTACGGCGTGAACGAGAGCGAGCGCCAGACGCTCATCGTGTTCGACCTCGGCGGCGGCACGTTCGACGTGTCCATGCTCAAGCTGCGCGACGGCCGATTCTCGGTCGTGACCACGTGTGGCGACAACCACCTGGGCGGCGACGACTTCGACGAGCGTATCATGCGATACCTCTCGGACGAGTTCCGCAAGGTGCACAAGGTGGACCTGCTCTCGCTCGGCCCCAAGATCGAACAGCGTCTCCGCGAGGCCGCCGAAGACGCGAAAAAGCAGCTCTCCGCGCGGGATAAGACGCGGGTCAACATTCCGTTCATCGTGCCGGAGAAGGCGCTCAGCCTCGACGTGGCCATTACCCGGCAGACCTTCGAGGCGCTGACCGACGATCTGATCCGGCGCACGCAAGAGCCGGTGCACCAAGCCATCGAGGAGTCCCAACTCGACGCGTCGCAGATCGACGTAGTGCTGCTCGCGGGCGGCGCGACGCGCATGCCCAGGGTGCAGGCGTTTGTGCAAAAGATCATGCAGAAAGACGCGTCGAAGAGGGTCAACCCCGACGAATGTGTGGCCTTGGGCGCGGCCCTCGCGGCCGAGCGCGGCACGCGCACCGTCACCTTCAAGGTGTGCCGGTCCATCGGCGTCGAAATCACCGGCGGCTCGTTCTCCAAGATCCTCGCCAAGGGCGCCACCCTGCCCACCGCGGCAGAGGAAGAGTACACGACCGCGAAGGACGACCAAGCCGCGATCCACTTCCCGATCTACCAGGGCGAGGATCCCGTGGCCGAACAAAACACGCTGCTCGGCGAAGTGCGCATCGACAACGTGGCGCCCGGGCCCAAGGGGGCGGCGCACATCAACGTGCGGTTCGAGATGAACGCGGAGGGCATCCTTCTCGCCACAGCCAAGGATATGAAGACCGGCAAGAACGTGACTGTGCAGGTCGAGGGCGCACAGATGTCGTCGGAGGAGATGGCCCAAGCCAAGGAGCGCGTCGACGCGCTGGCCGGGCAGATGGAGTAGGGGGATCGGCATCGACGCAGGCGCGAACGGATTCGGCGCCAGGTGGCAGTTCGCCCCCTCTTGCTCCATCGAATCGAACCGGAACAGGGCCCACGGATGTTGGCAGGATCCACGGATGCAGAGAAATGGCAGGAAGATCTCCGGCAGAAACGCCAAACACGTACGCAGTCCATCCGTGTCTGTACTACTAACTTCGTAACACTTCAGCCAAGTACAACAGCCAGGTACCGGAATACTGTCAAAGCTCCCGTGCAACGCCGCGTGTTGGGGTATCTGAATCCCAACGGGATTCCGGATATCAGCCCAGGGTTCGCGAGCGAAGCTCGCAACCCT
>JAJRTI010000359.1 GCA_024278415.1 Planctomycetota bacterium
GCCACCTCCGGTCAGAACATATCATGTTTGGACCACCTCCTTCCTCAACAAGACCACCCCAGCGTCGCCGCCTCCGGATGAGCGGCCCTGCTGGGCTTGCTTGTCCGTCCCAACACGTTATCGGGACACGATGACCACGGCAGCCGGTTAAGCTACCGCAGTTGTTACAAGGCGGGCTGCGCCCGCAACCCGGGAGCGGAACGCCTTCGCGTTCCGCGCTCCTAATTGTACCTTTGCCCCATCTTGTTGGCAAGAACGTGCGTGGACTTGGTTTGGCGCGCCATGCGGATTGGGCGCGTCCGCCGTGTGCCATCACGACGGCCGGCTGCTATAATGGCGCGTCCGCATCCTCCTGACCCCGACGCACCTGCGCAAATGCCTGACACATCGAAATCGAGCCCGCATCCGGTTCTCCAACTCGGCGCCGCGTTGCTCGCGGCCGGGGCTTGCTTGTACGCCGGCTACCGCATCGGCGTGGGCCGCGCCTTTATTCGAGACAAGCGTCTGGCCGAAGGCCCGGAGTTGTTGGACGCGCAGCCTGCCGAATGGGCGCCTCCTGGAGGGCCGGCACCTGCGCCGGGTGCGGCTTCGTGCGACAGGAACGCGGACGCGTGCGCGCCGGGCGAGACGCCGCAGGCGCGCCCCTTCTCGATCGACGCGGCCATGCCGCTGCGGATCTCCTGGCCCCTGGACGTAGGACCGGATGACGACGCGGGCGCTCGCATCTGCTTGCGCGCGAGGCAGGGTGCGAACGAGATTCAGCTCCCCGGGACGGGCAAGGCGCTGTACCCCTTCTCCATTCGCCGGCCCGGCCAATACCGGGCGTGGTGCCGCGTGCGCTGGGTCGACGATGGCGTGGGCAGCGTCGAATGCAACAACAGTTGGTTTGTCGCCTTCGACAACCGGCCGGCGGAGGTCGTGGGCAACGCGGGCAAGCGTGACGACTGGCACTGGGAGAAGGGGCCCGCCGCGCAGCTCGACGCCGGCGAGCATTGGCTCCGCGTGGAACTCCGAGAGGACGGCGTGCGGATGGACCGTATCGCGATAGTCCCTGACGGCACGGCTCCGGAGCCAGACCGTCTCGACCAGGCAAAGCCGCTCCCATTCGGTGGGTGCTTGGACGAGCGGCCGCCCCTCGATCCGCAGCAGGCCGTCGAGAATGTGGACTGTTGGGCTCTCCCTACAGGGTCTCTCGTTATCGGCGCTGGCCACGTAAACGAAGTTACGCTCGGCGCGTCGTACCATGGGTGCCAGGCGGCGGACTTCTCCGGCCGGATCGTGGTGCGTTGCCCCACCGCGCCTGGCCTGGTGGTGGATGGCGACCCCGTGCTCAATCTGGACGGGAACGAGCGCCGAGTGCGGCGCACGCTGCGGCTGAAGTTCCCGGCTTCCGCTCCGCGGCGAGTCCACCGAGTGAACGTGGCCGTGCTCGACATGAACGGCGCGTGCGTGTTCGCGCAGGAACTGCGGTTTGTGAAAGCGTACGCGTGGGCCTTCATGGGGCCGTTTGCAGACGTGGCGCGCGGCCGGGATAGGCGTCTGGTTCGCGCACCGGCGATCGACCGGCTGAGACAAGCGTGCGACGCGGCGCCGCGGCGGCTGGCGATGATGCAGAGCGCGGAGGCGCTCGGCCTGGCCGCCCTGCCAATGGCCGCTAACGGCGCAAAGTTAGAGTGGCGCGTGGTGGCGAATGGAGCCTGCTACGATTGGACCGGCTGCGTGGACCTGCGCAAGGTCTACGGCCCCACGCCTCCCGCGTTCGCGTACGCGGCGACGTGGATCCGCGCGGAGACGAACCTGCACCACCGGTCATTCATATTCCAGTGTGACGATTCGGGCTGGCTGTGGATGAACGGCCGCGTCGTGGCGTCCATGCCCATGGACTTGCCCCGCGAGGCCCAGCGCGTGTGGACATCGGCGATCCTCAGGAAAGGCCTCAACCCGGTGGTGGTGAAACTCACGCAGCACGAACGCTACTGGGCGTTCCGGTTCGACGTGGTGGACTGGCACTACCAGGGCCGGCGGGGCGATGTGATTACCGGCGTCGAGCTGGAGCAATGGCCGAGAGCGAAGCCGGCGAAACCGAGCGGGAAACGGGCGGGAGGGGCTTAGTATCGCGTCACGCTTGTGCTGTCGCACCGCCCGCGGCGCAACGGATGCGGCCTCCTCTGGCGTGCGTGGCAGAGGGCGCAGGGGAATTGCCGCCGGACTGCGCCGCGCTTGTAGTAGGCCCGTGAGGGCCTTCTGCTCATGTGACGCTTCGCCATCGGACCAGCGGGCGCCCTTACGGTCGCCACTACGAGCGGGTCGCTCCCGCGGTCGCACCGCGGTGGTACCGTGCTTGTAGTAGGCCCGTGAGGGCCTTCTGCTCATGTGACGCCTCGCCATCGGACCAGCGGGCGCCCTTACGGTCGCCACTACGAGCGGGTCGCTCCCGCGGTCGCACCGCGGTGGTACCGTGCTTGTAGTAGGCCCGTGAGGGCCTTCTGCTCATGTGACGCTTCGCCAGCGGGCGCCCTTACGGTCGCCACTACGAGCGGGGGGGCGCTCCGCGGCCGTCAGTTGTGCCGCCCCCGGGCCATGCTGTAGAAGTCGCACTCCTCGCAGGGAGTTCGGCAGACCAACTTTGCGTGCCCCTCTTCCTCGATCTCATTGGCGATCTCGTAGCAGCGGCTGGCCCTGGCGCGATACACGAGGCAGCCGCGGCACGCGGTGCGCAACTCGCCGCCCTTCGAGTTGTATTCCCAGCAGTAGTTGAAGACGTTGCCATCGTCCGAGCGCTGCGTCATGAGGTCGATGAGCGCTCGTTTGTGGATGCGGCAGTGCCCGCCCGGCGTGCGTCGTGCTTGAAGCTTGCCCGAGTTGACCCACTTGAGCACGGTGTCGGGCGTGACGGAGCAGAGCGCGGCGGCTTGGCCCGTGGTCAGATACTCGCCGGCGAAATCGGCGATTCTGGCGATGCCGAGGCGGTTCTTCTCGTGACGGTTCATAGCACAGGTGGGGGAATCGAGGCTCTTGGAGTTGCGTGCCGCCCGCTTGTGAAAGAAAGTACACGATTATCATGTCGAACGCAAGCGGTGGCACGTCGCCCTGCCGACTGTGTGCCTCGACGTGGCTCAAGAGGGCTGAAGCCCCAAGCCGTGGCAGGCTCCCGTCCTTGAATCCCGCGCGAGCCTCTGATAACGTATGGTGCTCTGCATGCCTTAGACGACGCGTATCGACCGATTCATCGCGTAATCTGGGCGTTGTTACCCCCACCACCTCGTCCCGTAGCTACCCATTATGATTGACATCAAACTCATCCGAGAAGAGCCGGACTTCGTCCGGCAAGCGGCCGCCAACAAAGGCGTCGAGGTCGACGTGGACAAGATCGCCGCGCTCGACCAGGACGTGCGGCGGCTGAAGACGGAGTCGGAGGCGATTCGGCAGAAGCAGAAGGAAGTGGGCAAGGACATCGCCAAGGCCCAGGGCGAAGAGAAGCAGAAGATGATCGTGGCCATGAAGGAGGTCGCAGACCAGGTCAAGGCGTTCGGCGAGCAACTCGCCGCGGCCGAAGCGGAGCTTCACAAGGCCATGCTCCTCGTGCCGGTGCCCGCGCTGCCCGAAGTGCCGGTGGGTGCATCGGAAGAGGAGAACGTCGTGGTCCGGCAGGTCGAGGGCGCGTGCCCTAAGATGGACTTCGAGCCCAAGGACTACCTCGAACTCGCGGAGGCCTGCGACATCATCGACGTGGAGCGCGCGGGCAAGGTCTCGGGCTCGCGCTTCGGTTACCTGAAGAACGAAGCCGCGCTCATGGAGTTCGCGCTCGTGCAGCTCGCGTTCCAGACGCTCGCGCAGGAGGGGTTCTGCCCGGTCGTGCCGCCGGTCATGATCAAGCCCGAACCCATGGAGGCCATGGGCTACCTCGCGCGGGGGTACGACGAGGTGTACCGCGTGCAGGACGATCTGTTCCTCGTGGGCACATCGGAGCAGTCCACCGGGCCGTACCACATGGGCGAAATTCTCGACGAGGCGGAGTTGCCGAAGCGCTACGTCGCATTCAGCACCTGCTTCCGCCGCGAGGCCGGCGCGCACGGCAAGGACACGCGGGGCATTCTGCGCGTGCACCAGTTCGACAAGGTCGAGATGTTCTGCTTCTGCCATCCGGACAACTCGGGCGATGAGCACCAGTTCATGATCGGCATGGAGGAAAAACTCGTGCAGACGTTGGGCATCCCGTACCAACTCGTGCAGATGTGCACCGGCGACCTGGGCGACCCCGCGGCGAACAAGAACGACATCGAGTGTTGGATGCCGGGGCAGGGCACATATCGCGAGACGCATTCGTGCAGCAACTGCTGCGACTTCCAGGCCCGGCGGCTCAAGGTGCGCTACCGTCGCAAAGACGACGGCAAGGTGGAGCACGTGCACACGCTCAACGGCACCGCTTTCGCCATCGGCCGCATGCTCATCGCGATCATCGAGAACTACCAGCAGGCCGACGGCAGCATCGTCGTGCCTGCCGCACTGCGGCCGTTGATGGGGGGAATTGAGGTGATTCCCGTGCGGAAGTAGCGCTTCCATACCGGGATCGTCCTCCACGCGGCCTCCAATCGCAAGGTCGCGGCAGGACGGAGGCCACGAAGACACCAAGCCGCACCAAGGAAAGCCAATTTCGAGTCCGATTCATCTTTGTGTCACTTCGTGCCTTGGTGTCTTAGTGGCCTCCGAGGCCGTGCCTCACAGATACGAAATGGCGGAGAACCCAACAAAGGAACATCACCCATGAAAGCTGCTGTCATCAAAAGCCCTGGCGTCATCGAAGTCGAAGAAGTGCCGACCCCCAAGCCGGCCGAGGGCGAAGTGTTGCTCAAGGTCGAGGCCTGCGCACTCTGCGGCACGGATCAGCGCGTCCTCAAGGGCGAGAAGAACGTCGACGTCGCCATCGTGGGCCATGAGATCACCGGCACGGTCGTCGAGGTCGGCGCGGGGGTCGAGGGCGTGAACGAGGGCGACCGCTACGTCGTGCAGACCGTCATCGGTTGCAACGAATGCCCCATGTGCGCGATCGGGCGGCAGAACCTCTGCGAGAAGGGCTTCGTCGCGATGGGCTACCAGTTCGACGGCGGGTTCGCCGAGTACATGGTCATGCCCAAGGTTGCGGTCGACCAGGGCTGCCTCATCCCCATCGCGGGCAGCATGGCCGCGGACGTGGGCACGCTGATCGAGCCCCTGAGCTGCTGCGTCAACGGCATGCGGCCCATCCCGCTTGAAGAAGCCGGCCACGTGGTCGTGTTCGGCGGCGGCATCATCGGCTGCCTCAACAGCCTCGTGGCCCGGGCCCGCGGCGCGAAGCGGATCACGATCATGGACGTGTCGCCGGAGCGCCTGGCTCTGCTCAAGAAGCTCGGCCTGCCGTTCGACGACCTCGTCAACAGCGCGGAGGTCGACCCGGTCGAGTGGGTCAAGGACCAGACCGACGGCCGCGGGGTGGACGTGGTGGTCGCAGCCGCGTCCGTGAAGCAACTCGCGTCGCTCGGCATGAAGCTGCTTGCGCGAGACGGCCATCTATCGGTGTTCGCCGGCATGCCCAAGTCCGACCCGGTCGAGCCCATCGACCTGAACCTCATCCACTACCTCGAACTGCACGTGCACTGCGCGAACAGTTCGGTGCAGCGGGACTACTTCGTCGCGCGGGACTTCCTCGAGTCGGGCAAGATCGACGGCGCGCAACTCGTCACGCACACCTTCAGCCTGGACGACTTCAACGAGGCCGTGGCCACGCAGGGCAACCCCGCGTCCGGCGCGCTGAAGGTGATCATCCAGCCGTAGATCTCGTCCCGCTCTACGTGTAGTCTCGCTCGTCCTCTGATGCTCAAAGACGAATGCCTCCGCAGGGCATGTCCCTGCGGAGCGGCGATTGGAAGCCAGAAAAGAAGTTCTGAGTTTACTTCTCTCCCCCGCCCTTGCCTTTCCGCTCGGCAAGCCGAGCGGAAAGGCAAGGGCGGGGGAAACGGTTCCGGCACGCTTCTGTCTGGCTCTCAATCATGGCCCCGCACGGACATGCCGTGCGGAGGCCTAAGCAAGAGGCAAGATGCAAATCGCTCGTCTGCGATTTTGGTTGCGGCGAATGCCGCGGTGGGGACGAGGAGTACGACACGGGATGGAGGTGTGGACACCGGCAGGGCGCTAAACGTCCACGATCCGTCCGCGCGCCAGCCGCGCCGTGCGGCTCGCAAGCCGGTGCAGATGCTCGCGCTGGTGCGATACGATGACCATGCTCTGGGGCAGCCCATCCAAGCAAGATCGCCATCACGCGCTCCGCGTGCGCGTCGTACGCATACGTCGCCGAGTTGCCCAGCGCGTCTGTCACTTCGATCAACCTCCGCGTTGCGTTGTACGTCTGCTCCGTGCGGTTGCCGAGCGAATCGACCGTGGCCGCGAGCAGATTTGACGTTATTGTACTTGAACTGCGTCACATTGTTGACGAACATTTTTGAATGGCGTATCGGATGTGGACGACGATTTGGCCACGTCAACCGTCTATTGCGTATGGCGTCCCCTGATTACTGCAACTTTGCTGACGGAGGCTCCGCCTTCAAAGAGAAGGCGGATGGCTTGGGGATTTCCGGACGGCTTCGCCCAGTCCAACGGTGTGGCGCCACCAAGGGCTCTGCAATCAACATCAGCCCCCGATTCAATCAGTACAGATATCAGTCTATCATATCCTTTCATTGCCGCACTATGGATAGGTGTGAATCCCTTCTTGTCCCTCGCATTGGGATTTGCGCCATGCCGCAGCAGCAGCGCCACAAGCTGGCCGTGGTCACAGGCCACGGCTAGGTGAAGTGGCGATAGCCCCAATTCGTCCTGTGCATTCACGTCAACTGCCGACCCCGCTAGCATACGTCTGACCGCCCGAATGTCACCGGCCTTGCAGGCCTCATGAATCGAGCCCGCACGAACAGCGGATAGGCAAGGCAGCGTGCTCAACACCATCTGCATCAAAATGCACGCGGTCCTAGCGGCAGAGCCCGCGTGCTTTGTCAAACGCGGATTGTCCATGATTATGAACAGCACCGTAGTATATGTACGCGAGATTGGCACATAGTTGGCTTCCGTTGTATTTGTCAAGGCAAACCTCGATCATACAGTCTTCGAACTGTTGGTCACATGCATTCTTACTGCCAGCCTTGGGGTCACCGTAGCATTCATCATGCCCTTTACAACAGCCGGAGAAGTCAAATCCCCCTGGCTTGTCCGGAATTAGCCCTGCTGTTGAGCCACTGCCGCACCAGTGCGGCTTTTGCGGCTTTGGCTTCGGAGGCCTCCATGGTTTCCAAGGGCGTGGTCCGGGGGCGGGTAAAGCCCATGGCCCAGGTTGATACGGGTGGGGATATGGTACACCGCCGGAGCCTGGAAGCGGGCGTCTTAGCCTAGGAGTAGGTCTTGGGCGGGGCCCCACCTGGCCTCGCTCCCTATGCCTCTGGGGCCGATTGCGCTGCTCTGGGTATGGGAACAACCATCTCTCTATGGGCATAGCCTGCAACCCGCTGGGATCAATTACGGCCAATGGAGAAGACGGGAATAGGTACATAGGGATGGCCAGATCACGGTCGCGTGCGACAAAGCTCCCTCTGCCCGGGGAATACGCTCTAAAGAGGGGCAGCCGGAGTTCGCCAGTATCGCGCACACTCAGGTACGTCCCTGGAAAGACGAACCGATTGGGCGAGGAGCCAGTCTCGGATGTGATTTCGCCGAAGGGGAGGAAAGCGTAGGTCTTGGCCGGCGCGGCGGTGGAGTCCGTTGGCGCGTGGATGCCGCCTACCTGATCCTCGTGGTAGTAGTAGTCCACGTTCGTGGCGACATCGTGTTGCGTCACGAGGCTGTACGCGCCTTCGATGGGCGTGTACCCGTGCGCATACGCTCGCGTCAGCGCGTTCTGGTTGTCGAGTTCTGCCACGATGTCCAACCCGTCCCACACGTAGCGCGTCGGCCCGGTCGAGTCCGTGATCTTCACCCGCGTCCCGCCCCCGTCATACCCAAACGTGTCCTGCACGCCGCTGGGTAATGACAGTTGTTTGATCAGGTCTTCCGGCGTCCAGTCGAACGTCGTGGTTCCTTCGCTGCCGGTCTTTGTGATCAGCGACCCGTTGCCGTCGTACGCGTAGGTCGTAGTTTCGTTGTTCGTGGTTTCGGTGAGCAATTCGTTCGCGGCGTTGTACGTGTAGTCGGTCTGGATGCCGTCCTTGACTTCGGTGAGACGATTGCCGACCGCGTCGTAGGTCCAGGCGAGGTCGTATTCGCCCTGCTGCTCGTCGAGGTGCTTGACCGCGGACGTGAGCCGGTCGAGTGCGTCGTTGCCGTAGTCGATCCACGAGCCGTCCTCTCGGTCAATGCGGGTGATGTTGCCGACTGCGTTGTGCTCGTACGCAAACGTGCAGATCGGGCTGTTGTCGCTCTTGCAGTGCGCCAGGCTCGTGAGACGGCCGACGCTGTCGTACACATACGTCGCGTACGTGCCGTTGCCGTAGTCCTTGCGGGTCAGCCGGTCCGCGGCGTCGAACTGGTAGTTCGCTGCGGGATCGGTTTCTGACCAGTGCGTCCAGATGACTTGTGTCATGCGGCCCGCGGCGTCGTAGCTGTAGCGCGCCTCGCTGGCGTCGGGGTAGATGAGCTTCGTGCGGTTGCCGACCGCGTCGTATTCGTAGCCCGTGGTGACGCTCCCCGGCTCCACCCGCTGGGTCGGTCGGTTCAGTGCGTCGTACGCCCACGTCGCTTCGCCCGGCCAGTCCGTGCGCTTGACGCGGTTGCCTACCGCGTCGTGCGCGTAGGCGGTCGTATTGCCCAGAGCGTCTTTCACTTCGATGAGCCTCCCGGCCGCGGCGTACGTCTGCTCCGTGCGGTTGCCGAGCGGATCGGCCTTCGCGATGAGCAGGTTCACCTTATTGTACTCCAACTCCGTCACGCTGCCAAGGTTCATTTTCGAATCAAGCGACGGCGGCGGATGACGAACTCGAACGCCTCAGCCTTCTATTGCGTATGGCGTCCGCTGATGTCGTCCGGATTTCCGGATGACGCACGGTTATGGGCGCCCCCCAATGATGCCGGTCTCAAGAAGCCATTTCGGATCATCTCGCCGACGCATCGCGAGGCAAAGCCAGGGACGCGGATGGTAGTCGTGGTGGTGCTCCACGACACTCCGTCTGAGGAAAGGAAGGCATCCCACGGTGGGCCTGTGTCAATCTCAAACATGAGCAACTGGAAACTGCGGTCCGTGTACAGCATGACGGTGACACGGGTTGTGTACCTGCCTTGCCCTGGCGACGCAATGTCCGAACGCCGGAAGGCCTGACAGAAGAACAGCAACTTTTCCGGTCGGCGCTCATCCAGCAGAACGCCAGAATCATCCTCTATCGTCAGCCGCGTGATATGCCTCATGCCTATCGCCTTGGTCTCGTGTAGGAGTCGCTCCTGCACATGGAAAGAACGCACGGCCCATATGTTGAGCGCAACCAGGCCTATGAACGCCACGGTCCAACGACTGACCGCGTTCGTACGGGGATGCCCACTCCGTCGCGCCACATTCATGATGTAGTAGGGGAGACATGTCGCCACGCCGGGCAATGCGGCGGCCCAGAGCCTGTCAAACCAGAAAATGTCGGGATACAGGAATGCCATCACAACGTAGGCGGCACCGCCTACCAACACCACTGGCCATGCGTTAGGGCCTTGACCACACCACTTGCGGATGCCGCCGATCATTCCAGAATCTGCTGCCATACGGCATGACCTCAATCCCTGCAGCATCCAATGCGTACCGGCCCCGTAAGAAGTTTGTACCTACACCAAGTCACCTTGATCTGCCAGCTCCAGCCTCTCCGGCCCAGACCAACACCACCACCGACCTCGATAGTGCCGCTCGGCTCGCCGGGGAGCCACCAAGTATTACGGCTGAAATCACGATAGCCAATATCAACACCTCCCCCCACGACTCCCGCGCTTGCCCCCAACTCCAGGAACCAGCCGCGGTAATCTTCGGGCCTGCATGTCCGTCCCCTCAAGTTCACCACGCCACCACCTCCAGATACACCAATCGCCGCTCCAAAACATATCTTCCGAAACACCATCTCCAGCTTATTGCCTTGCCCATCACAACAACGAACCCGCGCCAGGCCACCGCCAATAAGGAAATGCGCCTCTCCACCACCCCCACGACCGTTTCCTGGACCCGGCGATGGAGCAGGTCCGAAATGTGTACTGCCAGGGGGATCCTCTCGCCTATACGGTTGCGTCATATGCGGGAAGAACAAGGGCCAAAGCCCGGAAGGATCCAGGTGCCCCAGTGGATTGCTGCGGCAATAAGCGTTTGGCACCGAGCCATCGAGGGGGTCACGACCCAGGAATAGGCCCACGGACGCCTGGTAGCAACGGACCGGGCTGACGCGCAGATCGCCCATGTCCGCGAGCCCCATATACATCGCCGGAAAGACAAACCGATTCGGCGCAGAGCCGGTTTCAGACGTGATCTCGCCGAAGGGGAGGAAGTCGTAAGTGTTGGCGAGCGCGCCGGCGGAGTCCGTGAGCGCGTGGATGCCGCCAACCTGGTCTTCGTGGTAGAAGTAGTCGGAGTTGGATGACACATCGTGCTGCGTCACCAGGCTGTACGCGCCCTCGATGGGCGTGTAGCCGTGCGCATACGCGCGCTTGAGCGCGTTCGGGTCGTCCAATTCAGCTACGATGTCGAGGCCGTTCCAGACGTAGCGCGTCGGGCCAGTCGAGTCCGTGATCTTCACACGCGTCCCGCCGCCGTCGTATTCGAACGTGTCCTGCACGCTGTTCGGCGACGTCAGGCTCTCGATCAAGTCTTCCGGCGTCCACGTGAACGTCGTCGTTCCTGCGCTGTCGGTCTTCGTGGTGAGAGAACCGTTGCCGTCGTACGTGTAGGTCGTGGTTTCGTTGTTCGTGGTCTCCGTCAGCAACTCGTTCGCGGCGTTGTACGCGTAGCTGGTCTCGATGCCGTCCTTGACTTGGGTGAAACGATTACCGACTGCGTCGTACGTCCAGGCGAGGTCGTACTCGATCTGCTGCTCGTCGAGGTGCTTGACCGCGGACGTGAGCCGGTCGAGCGCGTCGTTGCCGTAGTCGATCCAGGTGCCGTCTTCGCGGTCGATGCGCGAAATGTTCCCGACCGCATCGTGCTCGTAAGCAAACGTGCAGATCGGGCTGTTGTCCGGCTTGCGATGCTCAAGGCTCGTGAGCCGGCCGACGCTGTCGTAAGCGGATGTCGCGTACGCGCCGTTGCCGTAGTCCTTGCGGGTCAGCCGGTCCGCGGCGTCGAACTGATACGTCGCCGCGGGCTCGGTTTCGGACCAGTGCGTCCAGACGACCTCCGTCATGCGGCCGGCCGCGTCGTAACTGTAGCGCGCCTCGCTGGCGTCGGGGTAGATGAGCTTGGTGCGGTTGCCTGCGGCGTCGTATTCGTATGCCGTGACCACGTTCCCAGGCTCCACCCGCTGCGTGGGCCGGTTGAGGGCATCGTACGCCCACGTCGCGTCGCCCTGCCAATCGGTGCGCGTCGTGCGGTTGCCTACCGCGTCGTATTCGTTCACTACGCTCGTGCCGTCGTAGTAGTCGATGCGGGTGAGCCGGTTGACTGCGTCGTACGCGTAGAGCGTGTCGTGGTTGTTGCCGTCCGTGCGTTTGACCAGGTTCGAGTTCGCATCGTATTCGTACGCCTTGCTCTTGCCGATGGCGTCCGTCTCGGTCGCTAGCCGGTTCAGCGCGTCGTACGCGAACGTGGTCGCGTGCCCGTTGCCGTCGGTGACCGTGAGCAGGTTGCCGACCGCGTCGTATGAGAAATTGGTCTGGTAGCCGGCTGGGTCGATGATCTGCGTCTGCCGGTCCAGGCTGTCGTACGTATACTCCGTGCTTCGGCCCAGGGCGTCGGTGAAGGCGATGCGGTTGCCCACAGCGTCGTACGCGTAGGCGCTGCTCGTTCCGTCCGCCAGGGTCACGGTCATCAGGCGGTTCAAGCTGTCGTACGCGTACGTGGTTACGTTCCCCAACGGATCCGTGACGGTGAGCTGGTTGCCCACTGCGTCGTATGCGTAGCTCGTGCTGTGGCCCAGGGGGTCGGCCTCCTGGGTGAGCCGATCCAGCGCGTCGTAAGCCATGGTCCGGGTGTGGCTCTGGGGATCGGTGATGCTGAGGGTGTTGCCGACCGCGTCGTAGGTCATGGCCGTCTGCCCGCCCGCGGGGTCGGTGATCTTGGTCAGCCGGCCCCGGGAGTCGTATTCGTTCGTGGTGACCCGGCCCAGTGCGTCGGTCTCTTGCGTCAGGTCGCCGGCGCCATCGTATGCGTACGTCGTTGAATTGCCGAGCGCGTCTTTCACTTCGATGAGCCTCCGCGC
>JAJRTI010000360.1 GCA_024278415.1 Planctomycetota bacterium
CACGTATGGCTGCATGCTGCCGCGCTTGTTGCTGGCGACGAAGACCGCGCCGGCCTGGCCGGAGAGAAACTCGCGTAGGCCGTCGAACGGCCGGCCGTGGTGCGGCGCTTGGATCGTATCCGCGCGGATGCTGGCCGCGTTTTGTCTTGCCAAAGCCCACGCGGCTGCGCTGGCGTCGCCGGTGAGGAGCAGACGGCGGCCCTTGGACTCGATCATGAGCACGAGTGATCGGTCGTTGCTCGATAGGAGCGGCGTGGCGCCGCCGCTCCGCGGCGGGCCGAGCACGCGGATGGTGGCCGCGTCGGTCAGCCCGAGTGTGTCGTTCGCGCCGGCCGAGCAGACGCGAATCTTGCGCGGGGCCGCCCACTCCGCAAGCGTTCGGCCGAACTCGCTTCTGAGCAGCAGATCCGAAACGACAATGCGTCCGATGCGAACGCGGGCCGCAAGGCCATCGAGCCCGTTGCAGTGGTCCGCATCGGCGTGCGAGAGCACGAGCATGTCCACGCGCTTGAGGCCCCTGGACCAGAGGAATGGCGCAATAATCGTGCGGCTCACGTCCGCACTAGACCCGGAGCCTGCATCGAAGAGCAGGTTGCGGCCATCGGGAAACTCGACGAACGTGGCAAGGCCGTGTCCCACGTCGAGGAACGTGGCGCGGGTGTGGGCGGCCTTGTCTGGCGCGGGCCAGAAGAAATAGCCGTTCAGGAGCAGAAGCGCCGCGAGGAGCCAGTGCTTCACGGGCAGCCCTATTCGCTCGCGCATGAGCCACAGGGCGAGCATCGCATAGTACGCGATCAGCCAGCGCGTGGAAGGGCCGACGACGTACGTGCGGGAGCCGAACAGGTGCTCGAACATCTCTACCGCCCAGATGAGTAGGCTGGAGGCGAATCCAATCAAGGGCAGCAACGCGAAACTCAAAAGCCCGCCCGACACGAGCAGGAGCAAGCCCAGCGCGAGCGCCAGCCACACAAGCAGGCCGACGAACACATTGATGAACGATGTGCAGGCATTGAACAGGTGGTAGTGATGGGCGGTGAGGGGAAAGGTCGCCAGCCACGCCGCGAGCGACACGGTGAACACACGCATGAGATTGCGCGGGAGCACGTTCCGCCAGAGCGAGCGCTCGTCGATGGATTGGAGTCTTTCCACGAGGGCCAAGTCTGGAAAGAGGCGCGCCTCGATGGGCTTGGCAAGCACGACAATGCCCACGACTCCGGCAAGCGAGAAGTGGAAGCCCGGGTTGAAGAGATCCGCGGAGTTGAGGATGAGCACCACGAGGATGGCCGCGGCAATGCCGCTGGCCTGGTCCCACACGCGGCCGAACATGGGAGCGGCGAAGAGCACCGTCATCATGGCCACCGCTCGAACGACGGAGGGGCGCCACCCCACGAGCGTGCCATACGCGAATAGAAACACAATTGTGATGAACGATCGGTAGCCCCTCGATACGTGCGCGGCTTGCAACAGGAGCCATAGCACAGCAGCCATGAGCCCGGCGTGGAGGCCGGAGATCGCAAGGTAGTGTACCGTGCCCGTGCGCTGGAACACGTCGCGCAGGCGCGAAGGCAAGAAGTGCCGGTAGCCCAGCAGCATGCTCGCCATGACGCCAAACTCGTCGGAGCCGAGGCCGCGCTGCATGAGCCTGGCAATCCTCGCGCGCAAGCCCATCAGCACGCGGCGGAACGGATTGGCGTCGCTGCGGCCGATCACGCGCACGTTGGCCGATGAAGGGGAGTAGAGCCGGCCAACGAGGTCCGTGCGTTCCGCGTAGCGATCGTAGTCGAACTCGCCGGGATTGGTAGGCGGCTCTATGGGCCGAAACGTGCCAAGTTGCTCCACGAGGTCGCCTTCAGCAAGCACGAGGCTGGTGTCGTAGACCGTGGCGCGCACGCGGCCCGCGACGGCGGTCCAGCGGCCGCCAGCTTGCACCGCTTCCACGCGCATGACATAGCTCGCCGCGATGGCCGGCGGCTCGGCCTCTGGGGAGAGGATCTGTGGCAAGGCGACTCGCTTCGCGGCCCGGCGTGGCGCCGGCGGCAGTTCGACCGAGCCGCGCACGCGCACCACTGAACCGCCAGACGTACAGAAGGTCGCGAGGGTGTCCGGCATATGGCGACGAGCCGTGTGCCACGCGCCGGCCGCAACAACGACGGTCAGCACAATGAGCAGGGAGGCGGCTCGTCTCGGCATCACGCACTGTGCGACGATAGACACGCAAGCCATTCCCCCCGCGGCCCAGAGCCATGGCGCCACGCCGAGCCTAGAGTACTTGGCGAGAAGTACACCTACGACAAACGCGGCAGTGATGGGCACTATAGGGCGGTGGCGCATGTTGACGAGAAGGTCTGGCGAGTGGCGGGCTGCGAATCGGTACAGGCCGCGGAGTTGCGGACGGGTTAGCCAAGAAGACTAGGTATCCGGACGCGAAAGTCAAGGGCCGCTATACCGGAGGTGTTTGCGTTGTAGGCCTGCGTCATGCCGTGGGACCGATCCGGGCCGGCGTGGCCCCCGTGGGTCTGCCCCAAAGGGGCAACGGCCTGGGCACGAGAATGCGCGAGTCTAACGTTCCCTGAAAGGGAACTGGAAATGCCCGCGGCCCATCCCGGTCCCGGATGGGCCGCTCTGCCGGTGGGCCACCCCTGCGTTCCGCATCTCTTTCAGGGCTGTCGTGTGCGAGGCGGACATCGCCCGCCCATGCGCGGGGGAGGGAGCGTCCCGCTCGTAGTGGCGACCGCCAGGGCGCCCTCTGCTCCGATGGCGGATCGTCACCCGAGCGGAAGGCCCTCACGGGCCTGCTGCAAGCGCAACGCAGTCCGGCGGCCAATCCCCCTGCACGCGCTGCCACGCACGCCAGAGGGGCCCCACCCGCAGTGCAACGAGCGGTGCGACAACACAAGCATGACGCGACACTAGTCTGTGCCGAGCGCATGCGAGTGGGGCGCATGCACCGGGAGTCGGCCCGGCCAGCCCTGCTTGGCGGGTTTGGGGTCGATTTCGCTGCCTCGGTCCAAATCGTTGTCGCAACCCCAATACTTTCGATCCATCCTGGGGCAACAACTTTTTCGACGCACCGCTATCGCCGTAGTACTGCCCGGCTTGCGATTCGCGCAAATGGCTCTACTGGGAGGTTCCCCATGCTCCCCGTCTGTGCGCACAACACTAGCCGCCGCGGACCACTGGCAACACGTACGGCCCCTCCGGGATGATTGCAAGTGTCGCGGACGGGCCGTGGCGGCGCAGGGCCTCCTCGATGCCCGCCTCGACTGAAGACAGCGGCTTGACGAATAGATCGGCGAGCGCGTCCTGTGATAGCCCATCGGTGTACACCCACACGTCCGCGTGGCGCTTGGCCCTGACGAGTTCCTCCAACTGCCACTGGTCCGTGACAAAGTAGTTTGTGTGTTCGATTCTGTGCATGAAGTCGCCGAGGTCCGTCGTGTTGCGGCACAGTTGGGTGAACTCGGGCCCTCCGACTCCTTGGCGCATGCCGGCCGCGAGGATGATTGTGCCGCCCGGCTTCACCGCAGCCAGAGCCGCGGTCATGCCCTTGATCGACTGGTAGAACGTCGTGTCGAGCGGGTAGCCTGCGGAGGTCGTCACGACGACGTCGAATGGCTCGTCGATAGGTGCGGCCACGACCTTGCGGCATTGCTCGACGCCGGCCGCGTGCGCTTGCACCAAGTCGCCGGCAAAGATCCCCACGATCTCGCGCTTCTCGTTGAGCACCGCGTTGACGATGAAGTCCACGCCCGCCATCTGCGCAATCTCGAGGGCCTCGTCGTGCACCGGGTTGCCGGCGATGCACCCCTCGCGAGCCTGAGGCGATTCGAGGAACTTGGGGCTGTGCCACACCTTGACCGTATCGAGCGAGCAGATGCCAGGGCACACGCTCTTGCGCCCCCCACTGAAGCCGGCCATGAGGTGCGGCTCGATGAGCCCCGTGGCGATCTTGAGGTCCGCGGCGAGGTAGAGCTTATTGACGCGCACGGGCGTGCCGTTCGCCGTCTCACCCACGTCCCCCTGTTGGTTCGCGTCGCGCGCGTCGTGGCTCACGATGTGATAGCCGCGCACGATGGGCTCGCCGAGCATTTCGATAAGCTCGTCGTCGGTGGCTGCGCGGTGTATGCCGGTGGCCACGAGGATGGTGACGTCGGACTTGGCGACGCCCGCGGCGTGGAGTTTGCGCAGCAGGGCCGAGACGAGGAGTTCGTTCGGCACTGGGCGAGTGATGTCGGAGATGAGAATGCACGCGGTGCGTTTGCCCTGTGCGAGCTGGCGGAGCGGGGCGGCGCCGATCGGGCGGTCGAGTTGCGCGGCCAGTTGGGCGTCCGGCGCGGCGAGTGGGGGCGCGGAAGTCATGTGCAGCACGGTGGCCGTGTCGGGCACCCGCACCTCCAGTCCGTCCCGGCCGTAGTGGAGTCTGACGATCACCAGATTCAGTTCCCCGCTTGCACGCTGCGCACGCAGCGGAAGCCGATGGTCACCCGCGCGTCGGACGCCATGGCCCCGAAGCGGCAAGGCGTGCGGACGTAGAGGCCATCGACGATACATGAGCCGCCTCGGTGGACCCGGTAGCTCTGTTCAGCCTTGCTGATCTGGGCCTTGGTTCCGGGGTAGGGCAGGAAGAGATCCTGGGTCCATTCGCTCACGTTGCCGGCCATGTCGAGGCAGCCGTACGGGCTTGCGCCGGCGGGATAGCTGCCGACTTTCGTGGGACGTTTGACTCCGCCCTCGCGGCTGTTGCACTTGGCCGGGTCGAACTTGTCGCCCCAGGGGTAGACGCGGCCGTCTTGCCCGCGCGCGGCCAGCTCCCATTCCGCTTCGGTTGGCAGCCGTTTGTTGGCCCACTTGGCGTAGGCTTCGGCGTCCTTGGCGGACACTCGGTACACCGGCAAGTCCGCCTCGCCCGCGGGGTACATGCCGCCGAGCCAATGGCTGGGTGCGAGCCACTGGGTGGCCTTGATGAATTCGTGGTACTGCTTGTTGGTGACTTCGGTCCGGTCGATGTAGAACGGCGCCACGACCTTGACGACTTGGGGCGTCTCTTGGAGTAGCAACGTCTTGGCGTAGTCGACAGCGGCCGACCCGTAGAACTCGGCTGCGGCCTTTTCGATATCCTGCTCCGTGCTGCCGATGACGGCGGTGCCGCCGGGCACGTACACCATGCCCTCAGGGGTTTGTTCGCGTGCGAGCGCGTCCTCGGCGACCTTCTTGGCCCAGTCGCTCTTGGGGTACTGGGCGGTGATGCGGTCGAAGAGTTGGAGGCCCTCTTGGAGCTTGCCCGTGCCGATGAGGTGGAGGCCTTGGCCGTAGAGCACGGACGGGAGGAGCTGTGCGGCCTTCTCGCCGGCTTTGGTATTGGGGTAGCTCGACGCGAGCTGTTGCAGTTTGGCCACGTATTCGTCGAACGCGCTGGCGGTGAGTTTCTGCGCCTCTTCGAAGATCTTCTGGGCCGCGGCCTCGGCCGCCATGTCGCGGGGAGTCTGGGGCCGCACGAGCTTGGCGATGGGCGTGAGGTCGTTGGGGCTCGTGGAGTTGGCTGGCTGGAGGCGCTTGGCCCACTCGGTGCGGCCGTAATGGTTGCGCAGGATTTGGCGCTTCTCCTCGGCTGCGGGCTTGAGGCCCTGCTGGTCCAGCGCCTTGGCCCAGACGTAGAGCAGCTTGGCCACGAACGGCTCCGCCATCTCGATCCACTTGGGCCGGGTCAGTTCGTTTTCCAGGGGGGCGACGATCTCGTACGCCTTGTCGAATTCTTGGGATTGGAACAGGGCGTCGGCGTACGCGAGGGTGGCCTTGGGGATCTGGTCTTGGGCCTTTGTGGCCCACTCGGTGGCATGGTAGTCGGTCGTCACCTTGCGCAGCGCCGCGAGCGCGGCGGGATAGTCCTTGAGCTTCAGGAGTGCTTCGCTGTGCTCGAAAAGGGCCTTGGCTGCGGCTTCGGCGGCCTTGCGCTCCCAGCGCGTGTCCGGGTTGTTTTTGCGCACCTCGTCGAACTTGTCGATGGCCGCGTCGAATTGCGCAGGGTCGGCAAGCTGCGATTGGGCCCACTGGAACATGGCGTCGGGTATGAGCGCCTTAGCGTCGTCGGCCAGTTGCTTGTCCACGGTTTGGCTCGCCACACGCTTGAGCTGTGCGAGGGCTTCGGCGAAATGCTTCTTCTCAATGAGGTCGTACTTGGCGGCTTGCCAGTGGACTTGCTCGATCGTGCGCTTGGCCTCTAGGGTTTGCTTCGCATCGGGGTGGCGTTTCACAAAATCCGCGTACTGTGCGGCCGCGGCGTCGTAGTCGTGCACGTCGAGGCTGGCTTTGGCCGCCTGTTGCGCCTTCGCGAAATCGGCCGCGGTTTGCTCCGCCTGGCGCTTGGCCACCGCACGGTCGTAGAGCACGGTGAGTTCGCTGATCTGCTCTTTGGCTTGGCCGACCAGCGGGCTTTCGGGGTGGTCCTTCACAACGCGGCGCGCTAGAATCAGGGCCTGATCGTACTGCTCCTGGTCCGCCAGCTCTTTGGCGCGCGCGAGCAGCTCCTGGGCCGGGTCGGCCTTGGCCAGAGCGGTGGACTTGGCTGGCGAGGTGAGTTGCGTGGTCTGCTGGGGCAGTGCTTGGCCAAGCCTGTGTGTGTTCACAAGCCACACGAGGAAGCCCACCATGCCGAGCATGCAGGTCACCAGCAGGAGGGTCGCGAGCACGACAATGGTCTTGAGGTTGATACGGCTCGGCGGGGCAGTGGCGGCCCTGAGCGCAAAGGCCGAGTCCGTGCCCGCGGGCACGAGGGCCGTGCGATCGGTCGCGGCATGGTGCTGGCCGCGCTCCACGTCGTCGATCAGGTTTTGACACGACTGATACCGGGCGGCCGGCTGCTTGGCGAGCATGCGCAAGAGCACGGCTTCGAGAGACGTGGAGATCGCCGGATTGAGCTTGCGTGGCGGCAGAGGCTCTTGGTACGCATTCGCCGAGAGGTATCCCAGCGCAGAGCTGACCTCAAAGGGATCCTTGCCGGTGAACATGCGGTACGCGATCACGCCGAGTGCGTAGATGTCTGACCGCACGTCTGGCGGCCGGCCCGCGATCTGCTCGGGTGCGAGGTATTTTGGCGTGCCCACGAGTTCGCCGAAGATGGACACGCCGGACTCGGATGCGGCCGTGGCGAGGTCGAAGAAGGCGACCTTGACGTTCAAGTGGCCGTGGCGGTCTTGGCAGAGGAAGATGTCTGACGGCTTGAGATCGCCGTGCACGATTTTTCGGCGGTGCGCGGCCCGAAGCCCCTCCGCGATCTGTACGAGCACCGCGCAGGCCTCCTCCAGCTTCAGAGGCCCGGTGGCGAGCCGGTCTTCCAGACTGACGCCATCGACGAACTCCGTGGCGAAGTAGTGCCGGCCCTTGATCTTGCCCGTCTCGGACAGCCCCAGCACGTTGGGGTGGTCCATGAGGTAGTCGTTGGCCGTCTGTTGGTCGTACAGGGCGCGCCGGAACAGGGGGTGCTTGGAGATGATCGGGTGCACGATCCGTAACAGCACCGTGTCGCCGGTCTCTGTGTCGATGGCCTTGTAGAGGTTCCCAGAGAATCCCTCTTTCATGAGGGATACGATCTTGTACTTCCCGAACTGATCCTTGGTGGACGGCGCGGGGGTATCGTTTTCACTCGCCACTTCCATAGCCCTCAGATCGTTAGTGGTTGCTAATGTGAGAGTCACGACGGCAGCCGTGGAGCATGGTGATTTTAGGTCATGCCCGGCGTGAAGTCAAGGAGTGCAGCCCGCCGCCCTTGCTACGCCGGCCCGGCCGATTATAGTGCCCTACGAACCATGCCGAAGCTTCGTTACAACATGGCCGAGGGGGCGGACGGACTGGCATCATGCAAGTGCGGTGGCTTGACACCGCTTTGGCTTCTGCGCACGGGGTTATGACTGGTGCTGGACGTTCGTGGCCAGTTGGGGGCGCACCACGAACGGCTCGCGCGTGTGCGGATGCAAAGCAGCGCTACGCGCTGCCAGCCAAAGCGCCGTCGAGCCGGCGCACTCCATCTTGCCCGCGTTGACTCGCCATTCCGCGGCGTGCTACAATCCGGCGACGACAACCGACAACGGAACACCAAACACCGACAACCATCTGGACCGCATGCGCGTTATTTCCGGCACAGCCAAGGGCTCGCCACTATTTGCCGCCAAAGGCATGCACGTGCGGCCGACGCTGGATCGGGTCAAGACGGCCATGTTCAACTTGCTCGTGGACCGCGTGGATGGCGCCGCCGTGCTGGACGTGTTCAGCGGGAGCGGCGCGCTGGGTATCGAGGCCCTGAGCCGCGGCGCCGCGTCTTGCGTGTTCGTCGAGAAGGCCAAGTCTTGCCTCGACGCGATCCACTCGAACCTCGAGCGCACGCACCTGGCCGACCGGGCCCGCGTGTTGCGCGGCGACGTGTTCAGGATCGTGCGCCGGCTGCCGAAAGGCTTGCCCTTCAACCTGGTGCTGTGCGCTCCGCCCTACAAGATCGTCGATGACCTGCCAACTCGCCGCCGGCTGTGGCAATGGCTGACCAAGCTGATGACGAGCGATGCGGTCTCAGATGACGTCCTCTTCGTCTTGGAGCACCGGCGCCAGCCGGGTGCGCTTGCGTTTCCCGACGACGTGCGCGTGACGGACACGCGCACGTACGGCGACACGACCCTCTCATTCCTTGTGAGGAACTGACCTTGGCTAAGGAGGGTGCTGGCTACAAGTATGTCGAGCCCGAGGCCATTGCGCGGCTGTCCCGGTTCAATCTCGTGGCCAAGACCGTGGTCGAGGGCTTCATCACCGGGCTCCACCGCTCGCCGTTCCACGGGTTCAGCGTCGAGTTCGCCGAGCACAGGGAGTACGTCCCGGGGGACAACATACGCAATATCGATTGGAAGGCGCTGGCCAAGACGGACCGCTACTACGTGAAGCTCTACGAGGAAGAGACCAACCTCAAGGCCTGGGTCATCATCGACACGAGCGCGTCCATGTCCTACAAGTCGGGCGAGGGGCTGAGCAAGCTCGACTACGCCTGCTACCTCGGCGCGTCGCTCGCATACCTCATGGTGCGGCAGGCCGACTCGGTGGGCATGATCACGTTCGACGAAGACGTGAACCTGTTCATCCCGGCCGGCAGCACGCCGTCGCACTTGAACCTGATGCTGGATCGCATGGAGGCCATCGAGCCGGGCAAGCAAACCAACATCAGCCACACCTTCCACAACCTCGCGGAGCACATCAAGCGCCGCGGGCTGATCATTGTCATCTCGGACCTCTTCGACGACCCCAAGGAGGTCATGCGGGGGCTGAGCCACTTCCGGCACAAGCGCCACGAGGTGCTGCTGTTCCACGTGTTCGACCAGGCGGAGATTGATTTCCCGTTCCAGCAGCTTGCGGACTTCGTGGACATGGAGACGAACCAGCGGCTCCAAGTCGATCCGCGCTACGTGCGCGAGGAGTACATCCGGCAGATCAACGCGTTCATGGACCAGTACCGCAAAGATTGCTCTGAGATGAAAATCGAGTATTGCGCGACACACACCGGCGTGCCGTACGATACGATGCTCACCGAGTATTTGGGCCGAAGGGCGAGGATGCGCTGATGGGCTTCATGGCCCCATTGATGCTGTTCGGCCTCGCGGCTGCGGCCATTCCGGTGGTCTTGCACATGATCTACCGGAAGAAGGCCCCGCGGATTTTGTTTAGCACGATCCGCTTCCTGAAGATCTCGGTCGAGCGGACCGCACATCGGCAGCGGCTCCAGGACATGATCCTGCTGTTGCTGCGCTGCTTGTTGTTCGGCCTGCTGGCTCTGGCCTTGGCCAAGCCGTTCATCGGCGGGATGTTTCGTTGGGGCGCGGCGAGCACGAACGTGGTGCTCGTCATCGATAACAGCTACAGCATGGGCTGCGTGCACGAGGGCCGCACGCGCTACGCGAAAGCCAAGGAGGCCGCGCAAGCGATCATCAAAGGCCTCAATCCGCAGGACAAGGCGGCCTTGATTTTCACGTGCGGCCGCGAGAGCCGCAGCGCAGTGAAGGCCGAGGATGAGGGCGAGGCCGCGGCATGGGCCAAGTACCGCACGCTCAGCTCCGACCTCGATGGCATCAACCAAGCCATCGGCAGCAGCCAGGTCTCCAACGAGCGCAGCAACATCCTTTGGTCGCTGAACAACGCGTTCGAGGTCCTCGCGGAATCGACCGATCCCAACAAGGAGATCTACGTCCTCACCGACATGCAGGCGCTGAGTTGGAAGCAGTCGGCCAAGGCCGCGCAGGAAAAGGTCGCCCCCAGCGGACGCACGCCCATCGTGATCGTGGACTGTGGCCGGCAGGACTACCGCAACCTCGCGATCACGCAGGTCGCGGTGCGCGCCAAGGGCATGGCCGTGGGCGTGCCGGTTGTGATCGAAGCCAAGGTGCTCAACGCGTCCGCCACCATGCAGAGCACGTCCGTGTCGCTGCACATCGACAACGAGAAGAAGCAGTGGCGATCGGTGGACGTGGAGCCTGGCGCGACGGCCGTCGTGTCCTTCCAATACACCTTCGACCACTCCGGCACGCAGACGGGTTTCGTCTCGCTCGATACCGACGATTCGCTGTCGGCCGACAACCGGCGCACCTTCATGGTCGACGTGGTCGAGCGCATCAAGGTGCTCATCGTCAGCGAGAAGCGGTCGGTCATCGAGTTTCTGGACGAGGGCTTCTACCTCGCGAACGCGCTGGATCCGTTCCGAAAGAATCCGGCCGAGACCCAATCGGTCATCAATCCCATCGAGTGCACGCGAGCGGAGCTGACGGACAAAAAGCTGACCGACTACGCGGTCGTCTTCCTCATGAATCTGGCCAAGGCGCTGCCGACCGAGGCGCGGCTCCTGGCGCAGTATGTCGCCGGCGGGGGCCACGTGGTCATCTTCCTTGGCGATCTCGTGCAGCCGGACAGTTACCAGCAAAACCTGCTGGATATGCCGGGGCTGATCCGGGACGAGGGCGGGTTCCTGCCCGCGACGCTTCAAGCGCCGCAAGGCGACGCAGAGCGCAAGGACCAGGCCGTGTCGCTTGCCGACGTGGACACGAGCCATCCCATCTTCCAGAGCTTCCGCGGGCTCCCGCCGTCGTTTTACGAGCATGTCAAGATCTACCGCTACTTCCCGATCGATGTGCCGCAGGGCTCGCCGACGCTTGTGCTCGCGTCCATGGACAACGGCTGGCCGTTTCTCGTGGAGAAAAGATTCGGACGGGGCAGCGTGCTCATGTGCTGCACGAGTGGGAGCAGCAAGTGGACGAACCTGCCCGTCACGAAGTTCTTCCTGCCTATGGTGCACCAGATCGTGTATCACCTGGCCGGCGACAAAGAGGAGCGGGGCGAGTACACGGCCGGAAGCCCGGTGCGCTTCACCCTCCCGCGCGCAGGCATCGACGTGAAGATCACGGTGACCGATCCCGAGGGCCGCGTGCGCGTCATGCGGTCTGACCCGGATAGCGACACCGCGGTGATGATCTACGACGAGACGCACGCGGCCGGCGTGTACTACTACAAGCCCGACAAGGACGTGGGCGACATCCACGCCGGCGTGTTCGTCGTGAACCCCGACCCCCAGGAAGGCGACCTGAAGGCCATCGACAAGGCCACCGCCAAGTCCATGATCGCGTCGGAGCGCGTCTTCTTCGTGTCGGACGTGAGCGAACTCGACGCGGTCGTGCAGCGCGTGCGCGAGGGCATCCAGCTTTGGAACATCCTGCTCTTCGTGGTGCTTGGCATCGCGATCGCCGAGTGCTTCTTGGCGAACAAGAAGAAGCCGAAAGGCGGCGTGCGCATGGTCGGCGTGGCCGGGCAAGCGCAGCCGAGGTGAGGAACGCAACCCGCCGAACGGCGGACGCAAAGGCGCAAAGGGCTGGCCACATGGCGCAGCAAGGCAACACCATCACGCGCCGCTCCTTCGCCAAGCTCAACCTTTTCCTCGAAGTGCTCGGCAAGCGGCCCGACGGGTACCACGAAATCGCCACGGTCATGCAGCGCATCTCGCTGTACGACGCGCTGGCGTTCGAACGCGCGGACGCGGGGATCGAAATCTCGTGCACCGACCCCAGCGTTCCGGTCGACGAGCGGAACCTCGTGTGGCGCGCGGTGGAGGCCGTGCGAGTGCGGGTCGGGGGGCAGTGGGGGTGCCGAGTCCACATCGAGAAGCACATCCCCGCAGGCGCGGGCCTCGGCGGGGGCAGCAGCAACGCGGCCACGACGCTCGTGGCGCTGAACGAGTTGTTCGAGCTTGGGCTGAGCCTCGAAGACTTGGCCGAGCTTGCGGCCGGCATCGGCTCGGATGTGGCGTTCTTCTTGAATGGCCCCGCTGCCTTTTGCCGCGGGCGCGGCGAGATCGTCGAGCCCTTGGCGTGCCCGGCAGCGCTGCACTACGTCCTGCTCATGCCCGGCTTGCACGTGTCCACAGCGGAGGTGTACGGCCGCGTGACAGGAACCTTGACCCCATGCCATAAAGATGCTACCGTTTTGACCACAGCGCTGCTCCACGGCGATGCCGAGGAGCTTGGAGCGCAGTTGTTCAATCGGCTTCAACCCCCAGCGTTTGCCATGCACCCCAAGTTGGCACAATACCGAGCGACTATGGCCGAGCTTGGCGCCTGTGGCGCGCTCATGTCCGGCAGCGGTTCGACGCTGTTCGCGCTCTGCCGAGATGCGCGCCACGCGCGCACGCTCGCGGCCGCGCTTGAGACCAAGGACTGGGGAGAAGTACTCGTAGTCGTAGGCGACACCTCCTGAGTGTCTGCTGTCGGCTCTGACATACCAAACGGCCCAGCAGACCGCCCCCGAGAGGGCGGTTTTGTGTTCCATGGGCTTAGCAACCCGTCACCAAGGGGATCATGGACTAGTGTCGCGTCCCGCAAGTTCGTTTACCCAATCTGGCGCACAGGTTGGGCAATACCTGCCAATTCTGTCTGCCGCGACCCTCGGTGGGTGCATCCCCTGCCCGGGGTCCGGCGCCTCATGCCGCTACGCCGTAGGCGTTATACCCCAAAGCCCAGGGTTAAGCGTAGCGCAACCCTGGGAAACCCAGGCCCACCCGACCACCCAAAACCCCGAATGGGGTTTCACAGGAGTTCGCGTTTCCAAGGAGCAAGGAGCTTCGGCG
>JAJRTI010000361.1 GCA_024278415.1 Planctomycetota bacterium
TACCCCGGGTCAGATGGCGCGGACAACATCTGCACGCTGAAGGCGCGCCACAAGCTCGGGCGGTGTGCAACGCTTTCAGCGTTGTTCTCACCGGTGCGGGCTCTCTCCCAGCGCGGCGCGCGTTCGCCCGCGTGGGAGGGCGAACGCCCTTGCACTGGGCTATGGAATGTAGCGCTTTCAGCGCACCGATCCCGCGGCCTCGCACCATCACCGTGCAGCACGTTGCCGCCACCCGCATGACTCGCCTGCGAGCAGAGCTGGACCGTGGAACCACGGTGTTAAGTGTGTCCATGTATCAGCCCCTTCCAGGGGGGACTACAGAGGGGGCGCACTGAGGTCGCCGATTGGCTTTGGGCTAGTGTTTCACTCCTGGGCTTCTCGGAGTCGACCCGCCCCCTGCCCCCTCCCTGAAAGGGAGGGGGTCCAGAGCGTCCCGCCGCGTGGGACGCCTGCGGAGGCCCCGCTTGCGCGTCACCTTCCTTGGCACAGGCACATCGCACGGCGTGCCCGTCATCGCGTGCGATTGCGCCGTGTGCCGGTCCGACGCCCCGGGCGCAAATGAGCACAAATGTGCAAATGGGGTCAACTCCCGACTTGGCGAGGCCGTCAAGTGTGGAGAGTTGACCCTTGCCTCCTCCGGAGGCCTTCGACGTGGATGCGGCAGGCCAGATCCAGATCCGGTTGGCTCCGCCGTAAGCCGTCAGTTGTAGGTTCGCCCAGACTCGCTCGTTGCCGCCCGTTCTCGCCTGCCTCCTCTCGCCCGCCGTCACCTCAGCGCTGTTTGAGGCCCGCCCCGGCTCCCGGCGCACCCCGCCACGCGCCCTCGCTCGGATCGCCCCCGCTCGTGCAAACGTCCCTATTCACCGGAGCTGGATGCAAGGCTGGCGGGTTGACAACATAAGCTGAGGGGAGATACGATCTGACGATGGCTCTCCATTGGGTCGGCCTGCATCTGGCGGCATGGGACACGGGCAGACAAACCGCTTGCTCGGAGGCTTGCACATGATGTCTGAACGCCCATCTGTTTGGCGGAGTTATTTCGTCTTTGGGGGGACTGGCATCCTCATCGGGGTGATCTTGCTGCACCCGGCGGCCATGTTCATTAAGGATTACGCGGGTTCCAGTCGGCATCTGGATTGGGCGGCTTTGAGAAGAGCCTTTTCCTTTCAGCACCTACCGATGGCGACCTTCTTCGGAATTTTGGGCGCTTTTGTTGGCATTCTCTACGCGATTCTCAATGCGAGGCTAGAGCGATTCGTCAACCGTGTAAGAATATTGGAGGGGATTCTGCCCATCTGCTGCGTTTGCAAACGCATCCGAAATGACGACACGGGAGAATCGGGGGAGCCGACGTGGGTCAGTGTTGAGGCCTACATTTCCAGCAGGACGGACGCGGACTTTACGCACACCTATTGTCCCATGTGCCTGGAGCAGTTCGAGGGGGAGCTTCAGGAGATGGTCTGTACGAAGGGCGACTGACCTGGGCAGCAAGAACGCCCGACTGGGCTCGCCCGAAGGCCCAGCCCTTCCGGTCCGACACGCGCAAGGCGTTGCTCAACCCGCGCGTGGGCAGAAACCGAAAGGTTTTCGCACAACAACTTTTCTGACACTTCTATCCTGGGCTGGTGAGAAATGCGGGCTAGCAAGGGCCGACCACCTTTGTCTGTCTTACGGGGGGAGAAGCGATTGGGGGGCGCGTTGATCCGGCGCGGTTCGCCTGATATCTTCTGCGCTCTGTTTGACCGCCGTCGACTGAACGTCCTTTTCCTGGAGGCCCTCCTTGCGCGTCACCTTCCTCGGCACAGGCACGTCACACGGCGTGCCCGTGATCGCCTGCGATTGCGCGGTCTGCCAGTCCGATGACCCGCGCAACAAGCGCACGCGTACGTCCGCGTACCTCGTCGAGGGCGAGACGCACCTGCTCGTGGACGCGTCGCCTGAGTTCCGGCTTCAGTGTCTTGCCAATCACGTCGAGCGCATCGACGCGGTGCTGCTCACGCACGCGCACGCGGACCACATCTTCGGGCTGGACGACCTGCGCCGGTTCAACCACCTCCAAGGGGGGCCGGTGCCGATCCATGGAGAGGCGGCCACGCTCGCGCGTGTGCGGGAGACCTTCTCTTACGCATTCAGCACAGGGCAGGTGGGCGGCGGCCTCCCGAAGTATGACCTCCATACCATCGACGGCGCGTTTCGAGTGGGCGAGGTCGACATCATGCCGCTGCGCGTTTGGCACGGCGAGGTGCCGGTGACCGCGTTGCGCATCGCGGCGTTTGCCTACGTGACCGATGTGAGCGCGATCCCCCCGGAGACCATGGAGCAACTGGCGGGGCTGGACACGCTCGTGCTCGACGGCCTCCGCTATCGCCCCCACGCGACGCACCTCAACATTGAGCAGGCCGTCGAAGTCGTGCAGCAACTCAGGCCGCGGCGCACCTACTTGACGCACATGACGCACGACCTGGATCACGAGACGTTGCTGAAGGAGCTTCCCGGCGGCATTGAGCCGGCGCATGATGGGCTGGTGGTGGAGGTGGGATAACAGCGACTGGGGAGGCGAACGCTCAGCAGCATCGCTCAAGCACGAAGCATCGGCGACGCGGGGCCGATGATGTATCTCGCCGATACCTGCGTGGTGCTGGAACTGGCGGCAGGCCGGGGCCGCCCCATGACGGCGAACACCTCCGACGCGCTCCCCGCGGCTACAGGTATCTGTCGAAGAACTCGAACGCCTTGTTCGCTCCGAATCCGTGGGGGCCGGGGAACATGTCCCTCCAGAGCTTGTCTTCGCAGCCGGCGGCTTTGTAGATCTTGCGCACGCCTTCGTAGCCTTTGAGCTGGTCCTCGAGGGGGAAGCACGTGTCGTACTCGCCCATCTCCAGCAGCAGCGGCCGGGGAGCGATGAGGCCGGCGATGTCGTGCACGTCGAAGTACTTGTAGCAGTTGGGCACGGTCTGGGAGCCGCAGAAGTTGGCGCGGTTGACGCCGAACCCCTCCCACGGGTTCACGTACCCCATGATGTCCGCGCACCTGATGCGCGGCTCGGCCGCAGTGGTCCACGTGGTCATGGTGCCGCCGTGTGAGAGGCCCATCATGCCGATGCGCTTGGGATCGACCTCGGGCCGCGTCTCCAAGTAGTCGATGCAGCGCGTCATGTCGAAGATGTTCAGCGTGAGGGTCCAGATGCCCATGATCATGCCGCGCACGAAGTGGACGTTGCACTTGTCCCGCCCGGGATAGGGGGCGCCGCCGTCGCTGCGTTCGCCGAACACGCGCAGGTCGGGGCAGATGGCCAGGAACCCCGCCCGCGCCATCTGCTCGCCGTAGTTGTAGTTGTGCGCGTCGATGTTGGCCTTGAGCTGCGGGTCGCTCGCGTTTCCGGCCACCGGTTCCTTGCCGAAGGGCCCATGGCCGTGGCTGCAAAGGATCGCGCGGCCTTTCCCGTCCTTGGGCATGTCGGCCGGCCTTAGCACCACGCACGGCACGGACATGAATTCCTCGGAGTCGAAGACCACGCGCTCGCGGATGATGCCGTTGTCCTCGATCGAGTGCACGACCTCGGCCGCAAGCGGCGCGGGCTTGGGGAAGTCGCCGAGCAGTTCCATGTACTTCTTGTGCGCCTTGCGACGCCAAGCCTGCCAGTCCTTCTTGGTCTTGCCTTTGAACGCCAACTCCGGCGTGTGCTTCGCGGCGATGCGGTTGAAGTAGTCGATCATGGAGAAGTTGCGATGGGCCATGGGGGAACTCCTGAAAGGGCTGAGAGGATGCGGACGCGGCGATTCTACCGCGGCGCGAAGGAGATTGCCACAAAACCGCCGGCGGTGGCCGGGCCATACACCCTTGGGCCCAGCCGCTATAATTGGCTGACGAACGACTTCAATACGACTCCCGACGAACGACAAGGAGGCTCGACCATGGGCAAGACTTTGTGTAATCTAAGCAAAGACATTGAGAAGGATTTCAGCTCGTACGCCGAACGGGTGAAGGGGGCGAGGTTTGTGTGCGCCAGGTGCGGCCGCGCTGCGGCCAAGAAGAAGAACCTCTGCAAGCCGAAGAAGATGTAGGCGACACCGTCTGGCTGGCATGGGGGGCCTCGCCCGAGCCGGTTCCCACGAGGCGGTCGACGAGCTGCTCCGTCTTTGTGTCCTTCGTGGTTCCCTTCCGCTCACTGAGGAGTTTGATCCTTGGCAAAGCCGCACGTGCTCGAAGTGACGTTGGCCGGAGGCGGCGGAGCGTGGAAGCTGCCGGGGCCGGGTGTGCAGTTCCTCGTCCACAACGTGAAGCGCGTCTCGGGCCTGGAACGCGGGCTCATTGAGCATGTGCCCCGTCTCCCGGGCCGCATCGTGCTGCCATTGCTCGACGGCGCCGTCGCCTTGCCCGCGGCCGCGGCCGTGTACAGCCCTGATGCGCGCGTCGACGTGGTCGAGTTCGACGCGTTCCGCGCGCAGGTGAGCGCGGACAAACTGAGCCCCCTGCCAAACGTGCGGCACGTGGTCGCCGCGGACGTGCCGGAGGCTGGCGCCGCGGCCCAGGCCGCGGCGTTCACCCTGCACACCGCACGAGATCGGCTCCTCGCGCTGGACATGATCGAGCGTCTCGTGCACGTGATGCCGGACCGGAGCGAGTTGCTGGTGGCCATCGCAAGGCGCCGCGTCAAGGACGCGATGTCGAAGCTCAACAAGATCACAACTGGCGGCGCCACCGTGTCCAAGAGCCGGGAAGGGATCGTGTTCCGCGGCCGGACCGCGCGCAAGAAGGCGCAGTGGACGCCGCGCATTGCGCGCTTCGGCGCGAGCACGCCGCGCGCGCAGATCGAGATGTGCACGCGGCCGGGAGTGTTCAGCCACGGCCGGCCCGACCCTGGCGGGACCGCGATCGCGGAAAGCGCAGAGGCGCTGCCGTCGCACCGCGTCCTCGACCTGGGCTGCGGCGCGGGGCTCGTGGGGCTGTTGTTGGCAGCGGAGATGCGCGAGGGGGGCGAGGTAACGGGCGAGGTGGTGCTCGTGGATTCGAACGCACGCGCGATCGAATGCGCCAAGCAGAACATCGCGGCCAATGAATTCGGCTTCGTCCGCGCGGTGCTCTCGCACGCGTACGAAGGCGATGGCGACTTCGACGTGGTCGTGGGCAATCCGCCGTACTACGCGGGCCTGCGCATCTCGCGGCGTTTCATCGACACCGCCATGGCCGCGCTCAAGCCCGGAGGCGCGGCGTACTTCGTGTCCAAGCACGGACGCGACTTGGCCGAGTACGCGAAGTCGTGCGGCTTCGCGGTCGAGTCGCGCAAGCGCCGCGGCTATGACATCACGGTGGCGCGGAAGCCTGGGAGCGGCTAGGGGCACGCGGCGGCGGACCGGCCGCCGCCTACCAGTCAAACGGGTAATGCCCAAACTCGTAGTACGCCGAGTACAGCGCCTCGACGTTCTCCAGCGGCACGTCGGGGCCCACCTCGCCGTGGAGCATGATGCCTCCGTTGTGGCTCCCGAATAGCTTCAACACCTTCTTCACGTACTCGCGGATCTCGTCGGGCGCGCCGAAGGGGATGAGCCACTGCCGGTCGATGTCCGTGCGGATGAGCACGCGGCCGGCGACCTTCTCCGCGACGCGCTCGTCGCCCATGCAGTGGTGCTGCGGGTTCAGCACGTCTACGCCGATCTCGATCAGGTCGTCGATGATCTCGAAGATCCATCCATCGGTGTGGAACCAGACGAACTTGCCCGCGTCCTTGATCACGTCGAACATGCGTTTGTAGCGCGGCTTGAAGAAGCGGCGCCACATGTCCGGGTGCACGAGCAGGCGGTCCTGCGCGCCCCAGTCGTCGCCGAAGCGAATGCAGTCCACGCCGGTCTGGCATGCCGGCTCGATCGCCGCGAGCATGTGCTCGACCTTTCGGTCCGCGAGTTCGTGGACTTCTTGGCGGTCCTCGGCCAGGTCCATGAGCAGGTTGGCCGGGCCGCGCATGTGTTGGATGTGCTGGAATAGGCTGCCGCCGGCCGCGCAGGCGAACCATTCGGGATGCTGCTGCTCGACTTGTGCCTGCACCTTGTCCCGGTAGTCCGGCCCCGGCGCCGCGGGGAACTCGTAGTTCGCCCAGTTGTCCCACGTGGGGAGCGCGGGAACCTTCACCTCGCCCGAGGTGTAGCCCTTGAGGCGTTGCCAGGTCGTGCCCCACGCGTCCGTCCATTCGACGACGTCGGTGATGGCGTCCTTGCTCTCCGGATCGGGCGGGTTGACGTTCTCATTGTTGAAGTCGTCGGGATACTTGTTTGCGATGTCCAGCAACGCTTGGCCGTGGTTGAAGAACGCTCCGGGAAAGATGTAGTGGTGGATCGGCGCGCGGTCCGGGCCGTCGAAAGTGATCGCCTTGATGATGCGCTCGCGGTGGGTCATGGGCACTCTGTAGCTCCTACTCTTACGGCCGTTGTCCGATGGTGAGCGTTCACACGATCGATGGCGTGAACGATTACGTGCATGATGACGGCTACGCGGCCTCAAGCCAGACTGGTCATGGAATACGAGCGCAGACTCCCGGAGCCGCCGGCTAGTGTCGCGTCCTGGAAATACCTTGGCGTTTCGTGGAGCTTCGGGCACTGGCAGATCGCTTTGGGCGACAGCCTACGGCAGCGTCAGGCCCAAGCGGTAGCGCAGAGCGGAAAACCACAGATACCCGCAGATGTCCACAGATGGCGCAGATCGGAGGCAGAGATGGAGACGGCACACTGAACGACAACTGCCAAACGATCGCACCTATCGTCTCTCCTTCAGATCGGCGTCATCTGCGGGCATCTGCGTTCCTTCCGTTGCAAACACTGAAGGTATATCGCAAGCGCGTACATATCGTGAGCACGCGCAGCGACGCCTCGACGGTTTGAGGCGAAGCTTCGCTAAAACTTCGTCATCCTAGGAGCGTCCCGGACACCCGGCGGGGGGCCGACCTCTTCGCGATACGCAGAGTATTCCCGAAGGGGCATGAAGCGTGGGTCTGTCACGTCCGGCATAATCAAGTTTCCGAGCCCAACGACGTAGGCGGTGTCGCCTGACATGCCTCGAGCGTAGACGCCGAACTGCTTCGCATCGAATGCTGACTCGGGCGGCATGTCATCAAGCCGTATCTCAATGTAGTCCGTGTCCGGTGGCACGATGGCCAAGGCGTGGAAGGGGAACGCCAGTTTGTCCTTAAGCCATGAGTACCACTCCCGGCGCTCCCATACGCTCAGGTAGTGCCTACGGGCCGCTGGATCGGTCCGCCACGGGAGCGGCTGGGCCGCGACTTCGGGAGACCGGAAGCCGAGGAGCATTCTCGTGAGCGATGTCTGTTCGTCAGAGTACATGGCGCCATAGCCCATGGTGCAATACACACCTTCTTCTGGCCGCCATGGGGCAACGTAAGACAGGAGCAGGCTCCCGGCCGAAGCGATAAGACTATTCACCCCGTCGATCGCCAGGCTGATGCATCGCATGGGCGGGCCACACAGCCTCTTCGTTTGCCAGTCCCACTCTTGGAGCCAAACGTGGTCTCCTTCCGCCTCTCCGATGCGGTAAAAGCCTATGCGCGCCTGTTTCCAGAGCCGCAGTCTGTCCTTGCCTTCCTCTGACATTCCTTGCCCCATGTGATCGAGGTAAGCCTCCACGGGATGCCATGAGCGGCCGGGCACTCCATGGTAGAGAAACTCCTCGACGGCCCAGCTCGAGATATCGGGAAGGTCGCCAAGCGGCCCGATCGCGACGTTTTCCCTGAACATCTGAAACCTCGGCTTGCCCGGCCGGCAGTACGTCGAAAACGTGGCCAATCGGAATTTTACATCGTCCGGGTGTTCCAGCATCTGATCGTCACAAGAGAGATCGTGGCCATCGAGACCGAGAGGGTTCGGGTGGGCCCCGGTGGTTTCACGGCGGAGTCTCGGCGTTTTGTGCCCTTGGCGCGCCTGGCGCATGCGGCGTTTCTTTCGCTGGCGTTCCTTGTCACGGTTCTTCGGCTTCTTGGCCATCGTGGCATACTCTCTGAGGGGTGGAATCTCGGCAGTGTTCCCGGCGCTTCGGGAGCATCAGGCAGCCATCGGCCACAGCTTGGTTCTGTTGGCGGCCATGATACGCTTTTCTGGCCCCGTTGGACAAACCCACGTCAGGCCTTCATCACCTCGCCGAGCACCGTCGTCGCGTAGCAGCCCTTGGGCAGCGAGAACGACAGCACTACGCCGTCGTCGTAGCGCACGTCCACACCCTCGACCGGGAAACGCAGCGGCCGCCGCGCACCGCGGAGCCCTTGGACAATCGGGGACTTGAAGTCGTCGAGCGCCAGGCCTTCGCCGGCAAGCAGTTCGCGCTCCATCTCGCCCATGTGGCCCTCGGCGAACTTCAGCTTGCGGCCGTAAAGCGGCCCGGAGGGGCTGATCTCCAGCGCATCGCAGCGCGGCTGCTCCGCGGCCGTGTCCTCCACGAGGAACACCGCGCCCTTGGCGTGGATAAATGCGAGATCGCCTTGCCAGAGCTTGTCCAACTCGGCCATGCGCGCGGCGACGAGTTGGTTGAATAGGTGCGACTGATACGCGGAGACGAAGAGGCGCTTGAGTTCGCGAGGGATGGAGCGGAACGCCGCGCGGCAGTCGCCGTTCGTGCCGGCCAGCACGTGCAGTGCGCGTATCTCCGCACGGAAGGAGGGTGGGAACGCGTCCGCGGCTCGGCCCCACTCGCCTTGCTCCACGAGCCGGCGCGCGTCTTGAAGCTGCGCGCCCTCTTTCTCGGATGGCCCGCCAAGCCACACGCGCACCGCGGCCTCCACGTCGCCGCGGAGCATCTCTCGTCCCGGCGCGTGCGTTTCGCCTTTGCTGCCGAA
>JAJRTI010000362.1 GCA_024278415.1 Planctomycetota bacterium
GGGCCACTCCCATCGACGCCAAGGACGCCGCGCCGCGCGAGAGCAAGGGCGAGATCAAGTACGGCGGCCGGCTCACGACCTTCCCCGACGGCCGGCGCGTGGTGCACTACGACCTCGCGGGCCGCATCCTAAAGGTGCAGGATCCCAAGACCAAGGCGGTGAAGACAATCCGCTTCGACTACCAGTCCGGCGGTGCGCGCATCACAAGCCTGGGGCCGGGCCCGGACGGAATCGTGTACGGCTCGACCTGCCATCCCATGAACCTGTTCAAGCTCGACGTGCGCACCGGCGCGCTCACGGACATGGGGCACATCAAGGCGATCGGCGGCGGCAACTTCTGCGCAATCGCGAGCCGCGGGAGCATGGTCTTCGGCGCGGAGTACGCCGGCGGCCGGCTGTGGGCGTATGACACCGCGAAGCCGTGGAATCCCAACGGCATGCGCCGCGACCTCGCGGTGGACGCGGGCGAGCTGATGGAGCGATCCTCGTGCAAGGACGGCCACTTCAGCTACTTGGCCAAGCACGACGTCGCGTTCCTCTGCGGCGACAAGTTCGGTGCGGAGGGCGCGTTCCGGCTCGACGCGCCGGCTGATGGCCAGTACTACGTGCACGTCGCGCCATACCGCGCGCCGAGGTACTGCCGCGTGCAATTCCTCCTCGACGGCAAGCCGCTCGGCGAGCCGTACGCGGCCGCGGGCGACATTATCGAGCCGGGCGCCCTGCTCACATTTGGCCCCCTGAAGCTGAAGGCCGGCGCGCACGCGCTCGGCATCCGCACGCTGGAGACGCCGGGTCAGAAGCCCTGGTTCGCGGTGTGCTCCGCGGAGTTGTCCACGGACCCGCGCGAGGGGTTCGCGGTCGCGCCCTCGCGCAACCCGGCCGTGCTCGCGCAGTGGAAGCGCGACATCTGCCGCCCGCGCACCGCGCTCGCGCATCCCGACGGCAAGCACGTGATCATGGCCGGTTTCGCGGGGTACGGCCTCGTGGGCGGCGGCATCGGCATCTACAACACCGAGACGAAAAAGGCGACGCTACTCATTGCGGACAAGGACCTGCTGCCCGGCCAAAGCTGCATCACGATCAAGGCCTTGCCCAACGGCGACCTCGTGGGCGGCACGTCGATCAGTGCGCCGGGTGGAGGCCACGCGACAGCAAGGGATGCGGAGCTGTTCGTGATCGACTGGCGCACGAAAAAGCTCGTGTGGCACGCGGCGCCGGTGAAGGGCGATCCGAACGTGGTCAGCATCGAAGTGCTGCCAGACGGCCGGGTGTGCGGCCTGTCCGGCAATTCCACGTTTTTCGTGTTCGATCCGAAGCGCCGGGAGTTCGTGCACAGGCAGCGCTGGCGGGAGTATCCCGGCGTGCCGCGGCACGCGTTGCATCTCAGCCGCGACGGCAAGCTCTACGCGCTCACGCGGGCCGCGATCTTGCGCGTGGATCTGGAGACCTTCGCACCCAAGCGGCTCGCCAAGCCTCCCACGGCGATCAGCGCCGGAGGCGCGCTTGTGCATGGCAAACTCTGCTACGCGAGCGGAGCGCGGGTGTGGACGTACGCGTTGACTGCCCCATAGGCCGGTGCTATCATGGCCCGCCGCACGAATCCGACGTTTGCATGAGAACGCGCAATATGAGTAAGACCATCAAGACGGCCGTCGTGGGCTACGGATTTGCCGGGCGGTCGTTCCATTCGTATCTCATCAACTTGACGCCAGGCTTGGACCTGTACGCGGTGAGCACCCGCGACCCCGGCCGCCGCGCGCAGGCGGAGGCCGACTACGGCGTCAAGACCTATGCCGCGCTTGACGACTTGCTCAAGGACGACGAAGTCGAGCTGGTCGTGATCGCCACCCCGCACCACGTGCACAAGGACCTGTGCGTGCAGACCATGGACGCGGGCAAGCACTGCGTGGTGGACAAGGCGCTGTGCCTGACCATGGCCGAGGCGGAGGAGATGATCGCGGCCCGCGACCGCAACAGCGTCATGTTCAGCGTGTTCCACAACCGGCGCTGGGACGGCGGCTTCCTGACTGTGAAGCAAGTGAAGGAGTCGGGCCTGCTCGGCAAGTGGTTCGCGGTCGAGGCTACCGTGTTCAATTGGCGCCCAGCAGGGAACTGGCGCGCGATCAAAGCGCAGGTGGGCGGCCAGCTCTATGACTGGGGCGCGCATCTCGTGGACCAAGCGCTGTTGCTCGCGGACTCGAAGCCCACGCGCGTGTGGTGCCACGCCCGGCCCGTGGTGTGGGACATGGACGTGGACAGCCACGCCAAATGCGTGATCGAGTTCGAGGACGGGCTTTGCTACACGGTCGAGTTGAGCCGCGGCGCGCGCATCCCCAAGCCTCGGTGGCTGATCCAAGGCGACAAGGGCACGCTCGTGAAGCCGGGCCTCGATCCGCAAGAAGCGGCCATGATCGCGGGCAACATTGACGCCGCGGTGAACCCGCCCGAGGACCGCGCACGCGTGGTGACCGAGGTGGGCGGCCTCGAGGCGGACATGGTGCTTGAAACGATTCCCGGGCGCTGGCGTAATTACTACGAAAACATCGCGGACGTGCTGCTGAACGGCGCGGACCTGGCGGTCACGGCTGAAGAAGCGGCTGAGGTCGTGCGCGTGGTCGAGGCGGCGATGCAGTCCGCGGAGACCGGCGAGGCCGTGGCCCTGTAGCGTCCATCGAGGAGCCCCTAAGCATGAAGCATCTGCACTACGCCGCGGCCGCGGCGCTGCTGTTCGCGGCCGGCTGCAAGTCGTTCGATGCGCGGTTGAAAGACTTGCGAGACTGTGCGCGCGTGTCGGTGGGCGTGGGAACCGGCGTGTCTGCGGAAGTGCGCGCCGGCGCGTTCACCTGGCCGGCGATCGGCACCACGACCAAGACCCATCGGGTGGGCTTCGAGAACCGGCACATCGCGGGCTACTGGTATTCGGAAGAGACGCCGTTCCCCATTGTGGACATAGCGGCGAAAAGCATCCCGTTGCTGTCGCCAGTGCCGATTGGGCAAGGGGCGCCGCCCCGCGACAAAGGCGGGATCGACGCCGGCCGCGCGGCCAGCCGGCAGGCATTGGATCGGCTTCGGGGCCGCGGCGCGAACGCGGTGGCCATGGACCGCGCCCGCGAGGCGAGCAGCCGCGCCCGGGCAGCGCGCGCCCGCGCGCGTGCATCCGCCAACGACCTCCGGACGCGCAATCCCGAGGCGCCCCAACTCACCGGCGGCGCCCGCCACACGGAACAGAAACTGAAGATGCCCGAACAGTTGGCAGGCTGGACGCTCTCGTACAAGCGCCACGACGAAGCCGTCGAGGGTGCGGGCCAAGGTATCAAGCGCGTCACGCATATGATAAAGCGAGGTTACTGGCACCCCTGGCACACGCCGTTGAAAGAGGAAGAGTTAAAGGCGTTCAACAGCGCCCTGGATCTTGAAGTGGGCGCCACGCTCGGAGTCGTGTCTGTGCGAGGGGGGGTGAACGTGTTCGAGATCCTCGACTTTGTCTTCGGGATCTTCTGGTGTGATATTGCGCAGGACGACGGCGACTGACGGCCGGCCAGCATCCGCGCGCTGGGCGCTTCCGGCCCATACGAATTCGGCGCGGGGGCGATGGGCGTCAAGGCGTGTGCCGCGAACTGAAGCAGCAGTGCCCGCGTGAAACGTAAAGCGCAAACACAAGCCGGAGCGTTCACGTCACTATCAAGGAGCGACCCATGAGTTTCACAGGATTTGCCATCATCGGCGCGGGCTGGCGGGCCGAGTTCTTCCTGCGCGTCGCGCATGCGCTGCCCGATCGCTTCCGCGTCGCCGGCATGGTCGTGCGCAATGCGGACAAGGGCAAGGCCATCGAGGAACGGTGGAGTTTGCCAACCTATCGCACCCTTGACGAGTTGTTGAACGACTGCGACATCCAGTTTGCGGTCGTGTGCGTGTCCGGCGGGGCGAACGCCGAAGTGGTGACCGCGGTCGCCGAGCGCGGCGTGCCGGCGTTGGCGGAAACGCCGCCGGGCGCGACGCTGGAGGAACTCGCCGCGCTGCACGAGTTGGCAGAGAAGGGCGCGAAGATCCAAGTCGCCGAGCAGTACGTCTTCCAGCCGTTGCATGCCGCGCGGCTCGCGATCGTCGCGTCCGGCAAACTCGGCAGCGTGACGCAGGCCCAGGTCTCGGCCGCGCATGGGTACCATGGCACGAGTTTGATTCGCCACTTCCTCGGCGTGGCGTTCGAGGAGTGCGCAATCACCGCGCGCCGTTTCACGTCCCCAATCGTCGCCGGCCCTGGCCGCGACGGCCCGCCGACCGAGGAGAAGCTTACGAACTCGGGCCAGACCCTCGCCTGGCTCGACTTTGGCGGCAAGCTCGGAGTTTTCGATTTCACCGGCGACCAGTACTTCTCGTGGGTGCGATCGCCGCGGCTGCTCGTGCGCGGGGAGAAGGGCGAGATCAACAACGAAACCGTGCGCTACCTCGAAGACTACCTGACCCCGATCGAGTTCGACTTGCAGCGCATGGACGCCGGGCAGAAGGGCAACCTCGAAGGCTACTACCACAAGGGCTATCTTGCCGGCAGCGAGTGGGTCTACCGCAACCCGTTCGCCCCCGCGCGCCTGACCGACGACGAGATTGCCATCGCGACGTCGTTGGCGAAGATGGGCGCGTATGCGGCCGGCGGGCCGAGCTTCTACAGCCTCGCAGACGCGGCGCAAGACCGCTATCTCGACCTCATGATCGAGAAGGCGGCGAAGACGGGTGAGAAGGTCGAGACCGCGCGGCAGCCGTGGGGGCGCTAGTCCTCCCAAGAACGTGGCAGATGTGCCAGGTTTCGCGCAGTGGGCTGGAGCGGAAGGCCTTCGCCTTCCGTGTCGTTCCCGACCGAGGGCTCGGAATATGAAGGCCTTCCGCCCCATCTCGACGGTTTGGGCGAAGCTTTACTGATCCAGGCTGGCCAGCATGTCCGCAAGCAATTCCAGAGGCAGGCCGACGACGTTCGAGAAGCTCCCGTCGATGCGCTCGATGAACGCGTCCGCGGTCTCCTGGATGGCGTACGCGCCGGCCTTGCCGAAGCTCTCGCCGGTCGCGACGTAGGCCTCGATCTCGGCACGAGGCACGTCGCGCATGTGGATCGCGGTCGCCGCCGCCTCGCACGCCTCGAACCCCGTGGCCGCGTCGATGAGGCAGAGGGCGGTGATGCACGCGTGCCGTGTCCCGCTCAACTTAGAGAGGATCTCGACCGCGTGCGCCGCGTCGCGAGGCTTGCCGATAATCTCATCGCCCAGCGCGACGACCGTGTCCGCGCCGAGGATGAGGCCAGCATGGAGACGTGTGGCGACCGAACGCGCCTTGAGCCGCGCCAGGTGCTTCGCGTGCTCCGCGGGATCCAGGTTGGCCGGGGCGTGCTCGTCGTCCGTGGGCTCGACGACCACGAAGTCGTAGCCCGCGTCCGCGAGAAGCTGACGCCGCCGGGGGGATGAAGAGGCAAGGATCAATTGGGGAGACAAGGAGATGGTTGATGGTTGATGCTTCATGCGCGGCCGACAGCGCATTGGCTTGCCCAATACAAGCCGGGCTTCGCCCGCAACCCAAGGCCACTGACCGCCATGGATCAGAGGCAAGACATCATGGCGTGTGGAGCGCAGGTTCGCTGTTTCGTATTGCGTATTGCGTATCTCGGATCGCGATCCGAATACGCAATACGCTGCCAAGAGTGCACGCACACCGCGCAACTTCTTGTTTTTCGCTACCGTCCCTGACGGTGAAGGCACCAATCTCTGCCACCTGCGCAATAGTCGGTTCTGGTCACGGGCTTGCCGCGGGGGCTTGGCGGGCGGTGACGGTGAAGTGGGGGTTGAGCACGGAGTTCTTGAACATGTTCTGATACTGCACCTCGACGCGATGTGGGCCCGGCGCGAGGCCATTGGGCAGGTCGACGCGGAGGCGGTATGTCTTGGCGTCGAACGTGAAGCGCGCGGGCTTGCCGTCGACGCGCACCGCAATCGAATCGCTGAGGATCATTTGTCGGTCGGCGCCCCAGTCACGCCGGTCGCGCAGGCCGTCGTCGAGTGTGAACTCGAGTATGGCCGATCGGTTTGGGGCCACCACGCCATCGTCGGGTTGGACCCACGCGGCCTTAGGCAGGCCGCCCGCGGCGTAGCGCGCGAGGCCGACGAACAGCCCATGCGCCTCGCGCAGGTTGTACGCGGGGTCGCGCAGGCGTTGCTCCTCTTCGGGATGGGTGAAGAACGAACTCTCCGCCAACGCCGCGGTCACACGCGCGTGCCGCAGCACGCCGAACCCGGAGCGGTAGATCAGTTGGTCGCTCTTGACAGGGATGCCGGAAGTCTGCTCCAGGCGCAGTGCATCGCACAGGCCCCAACAGAGGGCGCGCGCGAGGTCCAAATCCGACGGCCGGCCGTCGACGGTCTTGTGGTACCACACGCTCGTGCGGTTGACCTTTGGATTGCCCACCGCGTTATGGTGCAGCGAGATGAACAGGTCGGCTCCCCACTCATTGGCGGTCTCCGCACGGTCGCTGAGGGAGACCGCCACGTCGCCTTCGCGCGTCAGCTTCACTTCTGCTCCCACGCGCGCGAGGAAATCGCGCAGGTATTGGGCGACGCGCAGGTTCACCTCCGCCTCGCGCACGCCGGTGGGCCCGCGCTTGTACGCGCGCTTCTGGGCGTCGCCGCCGTGGCCGGGGTCGAGGCAGATCTTCACGCCCTTCAGGTGCTTCGCATACACCGGGATCGGGTACGCGTCCAAGCCAATCCGTTCGAGAGCAAAGTCCGGCGGCGCGGGCAGGAGTGTGTCCACGCTCAGCATGGGGTCGCCTGGCGGTTCGCTTGGGCGCTCGGGCGCTGCCACGCGGGCCGGCTCTACACGATCGGGCTGCGCGGCACAGCCTGCCAACAGGAGAGCGAGCGCCAGCGTCGGGAGCAGGCTCCAAGGGATCTGGGGGGCAGTCATGTGCGCGCTCCATGCGGATGCGGAAGTGGCGCGGCATTATAGGCTCGCGTGCGGGTGCATGCAATTGGTGGGGGGAGAGGGCCGCGATCTGGCGCCCCCTCTGATTCGCAGACGCGCCATGCCCCGCGCGGTTGACTTCGTCTCCTGTGCAGATAGAATCAGAGAGACGAGGTGGCCTTCACTGGAGATCTTGGGACACAGCACCATGCCGCAAAGCCGCAACAAGACATCAGGCCCGACGCCGGTAGCCGTCGTCGACGTTGGGTCGAGTGCTGTGCGAATGGACGTGGCTGAGATTCGGCCGTCGGGCAGCATCCGGCCGGTGGAGCAACTGCACAAGGCCGTGAACCTGGGCCGCGATGCGTTCACCACCGGACGCCTGAGCGAAGAGTCGATCCGGTCCGTGTGCAGCGTGCTCCGAGATTTCCACGAAGTCATGGACACGTACAGCGTGCGGGACTACCGCGCGGTCGCCACGAGCGCGGTGCGGGAGGCCGAGAACCGCGACACCTTGCTCGACCGCATCTTCATGGCGACCGGCCTGGAAGTGGAAGTCATCGAAGGCTCTGAGGAGAACCGGCTCACGTACGTGGCCGTGTGCGAGAGCATGAAAGGCCGGCCCGAACTCGAAGGCCGCATGCTGTTGGTGGAGGTGGGCGGCGGCAACGCGGCGGTCACGCTCTCGGATGCAGGAACGATTCGGCACGCCGACACCTACCAGATGGGTGCGATCCGTCTCTACGCGCAGGCCGCGGGCGCGGTGGGCGGCCGGCACGAGGAGACGGCGCTGCTGAAGGGCAGCCTGCGCAACATGGTCGACAAGATGAAGCGCGTCACGCCTCTCGCGGAGGCCGAGTACTTCGTCGCGCTCGGCGGCGACGTGCGCTTCGCGGCCGCGCACCTTGCCGGGGAGCCCTCGGACACCGGTGTGGCCTTGGTGCCCCGCGAGGAGTTCGTGGCGTTCTGCCGCGAGGTCGAATCCTGCGCCCCTGACACCGTCGTGCAGCGCTACCACATCAGCTACTCCCAAGCCGAAACGCTCGTGCCCGCGCTGTTGGCGTACCGCCAGTTGCTCGAGGCCACGGCCGCCAAGGCCGTGTGTGTGCCGCCTGCAACACTGCGGCAAGGCCTGCTGTTGGACCTGGCCCACCGGTTGACCGGCCGGGGAGGCAAGGGCTGGCAGGAGCAGATCATTTCCTCCGCCTTCTCGCTGGGCGAGAAGTTTCGCTTCGACCGCAACCATGCGGGGCACGTCACGCACCTCGCGCTCAAGCTCTTCGATGAACTCGAAGGCTTGCACCGGCTCCGCGGCCGCGACCGCCTGTTGTTGGAGGTCGCCGCGATCCTCCACGACGTGGGCGCTTTCATCAGCCCGCGGTCCCACCACAAGCACACGTATTACCTCGTGTCCTCGGCCGACATCTTTGGCCTGCGCCGGAGCGAAGTCGAGATCATCGCCAGCGTCGCCCGCTACCACCGGCGCAAGTGCCCCCGCGCCGAGCACGCGGAGTACGCTTCGCTCGACCTAGAGGCCCGCGTCAAAGTCTGCAAACTCGCGTCGCTCCTGAGGATCGCAGATGCGCTCGACCGGCCCCATCTCGGCAAGCTACAGAAGCTCAAGGTGCAACTCGGTGAGGATGAACTGACGCTCGTGACGGCCGCGGGCAAGGACTGGACCATGGAGCGCAAGGCGCTCGCCGAGAAGGCCGACCTGTTCGAGAACACGTTCGGCCGACGCGTTGTCATCTTGCCATTGTAGGGCAGCGAAGCTTCGCCTCAGACCGTCGAGGTGGAGCGGATCCCGAAGCCTCGGGATCGCATTCCGAACCCGAGTCCGGCAACGGCACGGAAGGCGAAGGCCTTCCGCTCCGGCGCTTTGCGGAACTCCACTCATTTGCCACGTTCTTGGGCGTTGGACACGACTAGGAGCACCGCCGAATGGCCAAGTCTGCGAAGAAGGGCAAGCCCATTAATCTACGTTCGCCCGAACTCTATTTTAACCGCGAGCTGAGTTGGATCGCGTTCAATGAGCGCGTGCTCGAGGAAGCGGAGGACGCCTCCAACCCGCTGCTCGAGCGCCTCAAGTTCGCGTGCATCGTCAGCTCGAACTTCGACGAGTTCTTCATGGTCCGCGTTGCGGGGCTCCGGCATCAGGTGGTGCGCAAGGAGCATGAGTCCTGCAACACGGGGCTCACGCCGAAAGAGCAGCTTTCACGCATCGCCCAGCGCGTGCACCGCACCGCGGACCGGCAGCAAAAGCTCCTGTGTGAGACCCTCCTGCCCGCGCTGGGCGAGGAGGGCATCTCCATTCTGAGCCGCGACGAGTTCGACGTGGCCCAGCGCGGCCGAATCGAGCAGTTCTTCGAGCGCGAGGTCTTCCCCGTGCTCACCCCCATTGGCATCGACGCATCGCATCCCTTCCCCCTCCTCCTCAACCTCAGCCTCAACGTGGCCGCGCTGGTCGAGGAGGAGCCGGAGGCGCCGCTGCGCCTGGCCGTTGTGCAGGTGCCCAACGTGCTCCCCCGCCTCGTCGAAGTGGGCAGCGAATCCGACACCGTGTTCGTCTTGCTGGAGGACGTGGTGCGCGAATTCGTTCACCGCCTCTTCCCCGGCAAGCGCATCGTCGACACCGCGGTGTTTCGCATCACGCGAGACGCGGAAATTGAGTTCGACGACGAAGGCGGCCGCGACTTCCTCGAAGTGGTGCAACAGGAGCTGCGCAAACGCCGGCAAAACGTGGCCGTCCGGCTCGAAGTCAGCACCGGGGTGAGCCGGGAGCTGCTGGGGCAGTTGCGCGATCGCATCGGCGTGGATGCCAAAAGCATCTATCACGTCCGCGGCCCGATCGATATCCGGCCGCTCATGGGCTTACTGGACCTGCCCGGCAGGCCGCATCTGAAGGTGGAGCCTTTCGAGCCTCAAATGCCGCCGGAGCTGATCCACCAGCCCGATGTGTGGCAACTCCTGCGCGAGCAGGACGTGCTCCTGCACCACCCGTACGATTCGTTCGAGCCCATCGTGAAGCTCATGTCCGAAGCCGCTGCCGACCCGAACGTGCTCGCGATCAAGCAGACGCTCTACCGCACCAGCGGCCAATCGCCGGTGATCGAGGCGCTGTCGCGGGCCGCGGAGAATGGCAAACAGGTGACCGTGCTCGTGGAACTCATGGCGCGTTTCGACGAGGAGCAGAACGTGGGCTGGGCGCGCAAGCTCGAAGAGGCAGGCGCCCACGTCATCTATGGCGTCCAAGGGCTCAAAACCCACTCCAAGATCCTCCTCATCGTGCGCCGCGAGATGGACGGCATCCGGCGCTACGTGCACCTGGGCACGGGCAACTACAACGACAAAACCGCGAAGCTCTACACGGACATGGGCCTCCTCACCGCCCGGGAAGAGTTCGGCTCCGACGCGTCCGCATTCTTCAACACGATCACCGGTATTGCCGACCCGCCAGAGTACCACGTGCTCACGATGGCGCCCATCAACCTGCGCGAGCGATTCATCGCGCTCATCGACCGCGAACGCGAACGCGCGGAGGACGGACAGAAGGCGTGCATCCTGGCCAAAATGAATTCGCTTCTGGACAGTAAGATCATCGTCGCACTCTATCGCGCATCGCAAGCCGGGGTCGAGATCAAACTGAACGTGCGCGGCATTTGCTGCCTCAAGCCGGGCGTCAAGGGCGTGAGCGACCACATCGAAGTCGTGAGCATCGTCGATCGCTTCCTCGAACACAGCCGGGTCTATTACTTCCTCAACGGCGGGCAAGAGGAAGTGTTCATGTCGAGCGCGGACTGGATGCCGCGCAATCTCGACAAGCGGGTGGAGCTGCTGTTCCCTGTGGACGCCCCCGGGCCCAAGGCCAAGGCCCTCGAAGCGCTTCGCATGTTTTTCGAGGACAACGTGCGCGCCCGCCGGCTGCGGCCGTCGGGCCGGTACGTGCGCAAGAAACCCAAGAAGGGCAAGCCCCGCGTGCGCTGCCAAGTGGCCCTCCACGAGTGGGCCGTGCAAGAGGCCGAAAAGGCGCGCGCGGCCGCGCCGCAGGAGTTCCGACCCCAGCGCAAGGCGGAGGCCTAAACATCGGGCGGAGTGACCAAGTGCGCCGAGCCATCCTTCCTGCCATCGTCCTTGCCGCGTTAGGATGCCGGCCAACGGCGCGCGCGGCCGAGCCCTGGTGGCGCACGTACACCACGGTCGTGTCCCACGCGAACGCGATTAAGGACTTCGGCCAAGTCGCGCCGGGCGCGGTGCGGTCGGCCGGCTACTTCGGCGGATGGTACGGCTTCTGGTTTCTCGACGCACAGCGCGCACGCGGCCAAGCCGCGCGGATGTGGAAGCGCGTCGGCGACGCCGGCGCCAAACGAATCGTCTACTACGACGCCGGAGAAGTGGGCGACTACGCGGGCTTCTTCGCCGCGAACGGCAAGATGATCTACAACGGTTGGAGCCTCCCCTGGTGGAAGGGCGAGCCGGTGACCGCGCGCTGGTTTGGCCTCGAAGCCTTCATGGCCGATGTGCCGTGGGCGCCGTTCCCGACCGCAAAGCACTACGGCCTGCCGCGGTTCACCGCGCCTGAGGGAGCCAAGCCCGCGGGATTCTACGACCTCCTCGCGGCCCAAGACATTCAGGGCAAGTGGGAGTTCTCCTGCTTCAGCAACAAGCGCGTGACGGACGATGTCGCGCAGAAGACCGGCCTGGCCGGCATCAGTGGCAAGCAGCAAGCCAAGGCCAACGTGCAAGGCAAGACGGGCTGGCAGACGACGCGCCTGGTCCACGTGGACTACAGCAACCCGCAGCTTCGGGACTACATCGGCCAGGATATCGCCCGGCTCATCGAAGCGACTAAGCCCGACGGCGTGCACATCGACAACTTCGGCGACTTGAATATCCTCTACCCCTGGCGCCGCGCGTTCGGAGTGTGGTCGAAACATCGGTTCAGGGAGTACATGACTGAGCATTTCTCAGAGAAGCAGCTCAAGGCCATGGGGATCGACGACATTCGGACGTTCGACATCCGGGCGTACATCGAGGCCAAGCCGTTCGAGAGCCGGGGCAAACGCTGGCACTACCTGAACCGGCGCTGGACGCGCGATCGCATCTGGATGTGCTACGTGCTCAGCAAGGTCGAGGCCGGCCTCGACTACCACCGCTCGGTCTACCGCGCGGCCAAACAAGCCGCCGCGCGCGCGGGCGTGGACTGCGCGGTCTTCGGCAACACCGTGCCGTTGTTCCCGGGCCGCACGTTCATGAAGGGCGCGTGCGATATCGCGCATTTCGAGTGGAAGACGACGAAACGCTTCGGGCCGCTGCCGAAGATGGGACTGCCGCCGCACGCGCGCGTGGGCTACGCGACACGCCTGGGCGCGGCCATCAGCGCCGCGCCGTACTGCTGGCCAAGCATCTATGTGCCCAAGCGCTACTCCGGCAAGGGACACGAGAACCTGCACAAGGTGCTCGCGTTCGATTGCCTCGCCAACCGCGGCCTGCTCGACTACAACCACTGGTACCTCGACGGCTACTCTCCCGGCACGCCCGAGAGCGCGGGCTTCATCAACCGCTTCATCAAGGCGAACGCGGCGCGGCTTGGGCCGCGGGAGTATCTTGCCGACGTTGGGCTGGTCTTTTGTGACTGGTCGAACCTCGCGTCGCTGTCGGTCTCGCGTCCGTATATGGAGATGTTCGCGGTCGAGTACATCGGCTGGGCGAATTTCATGAGCAAGACCCATCGCCAGTGGGACGTGGTGCTCAGCCACGAGATGACGCTTGCCGATCTGAAACGCTTCCCGATCCTCGTGCTGCCGTCGGTCCTGTCGCTCACGGACAAGCAGGTGCGTCTCCTGCGCGGCTACCTCCGCGCCGGTGGCCGCGTCGTGGCGACCGGCATGAGCGGGACGCGTTACGGCCCTGAGCAGCAACTCATGCCGCGGCCGGCCAACGCGCTGGACGCACTTGGCCGGGACAAGCGGATGCGACGCACGACAAACGCACTGGGCGTCGCCTACCTCAAGCCTGAGGAGCGCCAAGCCGCTGCACGGCAAATGGCCGATCTGATAGACTCCTCGGGCTTCCAGCCGCGACTGACGACCGACGCGTCGGAGTCGGTGGGTGTGAACGTGAGCATCGGCGCCTCGGCGCTCACGCTCGATCTCAACAACTACGCCATCGACCCCGAGACCGACAAGATCACACCGACCCCGTCCTGCACGGTGACGCTTCGCCTGCCAGCGGCGCTCGCCCTGCGCGACTTGAGTGCCAAGGGCGTCGTCCCGGGCGACGGCGACCCGCCGGGGCTGGCCATCGAGCAGGACAAGGAGCGCGGCACACTGACGCTGCGCGTGCCGGCGTTCGACTACTACCTGCTCGTCACCGTTCAATGAACGTAGCGGGAGACTCCTCCCGAAGGTTCTAGACCTTCGGGAGGTTGTATCGACCAACGCGCAGCACCGCGCGAAACCTCCCGAAGGCTCAGAGCCTTCGGGAGGGACTACATCCAAGGAGCCAAGACATGAGCAACATCCCCGTTGGCCTACAAATGCACACGGTCCGCCAAGAGTTCATGGAGGACATGCCCGGCACGCTCAAACGCGTCGCGGACATGGGCTATGCCGGCTGCGAGATGGTCCCGCTCGATGACGTGCCACCGGCCGAACTCAAACAGATGATCGCCGATGCCGGGCTCAAGCTCATCAGCTCGCACGTAAGCTTCGTGAAAGCTCGCGACGACTTCCAGGCCGTGGCCGATTTCCATCAAGCGCTCGGCAACACGGACCTCGTGCTCGGCGCGATCCCCGGCGACCTGCGCGAGACGAACGAAGGCTGGAAGCTCGGCGTAGAGCAGACGCGGCAAATCGGTGAGGCCGCGAAGGCCGCCGGCTTCCGCCTGCACATGCACAACCACGCGTTCGAGTTGACGGACACCGTGGACGGCGTGGAGGCGCACCACTACATCTTCTCGACCGTGCCCGCGGACCTGCTCAAGACGCAGCTCGATACGTTCTTCATCGAGGACGTGGGCAAAGACCCGGCCGCGTACGTGCGCAAGTTCGCCGGCCGCTGCCCGCTGCTCCACATCAAAGACAAGGCCAAGCCCGACGACCCGGATAGCCAGACACAGATCGGCAACGGCACGATCGACTGGGACGCGGTCTTCGCGGCCGCGGAGGAGTCCGGGGTCGAGTGGTATATCGTCGAGCAGAAGAAGGAAAGCGTGCCCGGCATCGAAAGCGCCAAGATCAGCATCGACTACCTCAAGTCGCGCGGCATGGCGTGAGACGTGAAACGTAAAGCGTAAGACGTAAAGGGCCAGGCGGCAGTGTCTGTTCTGCTTACGTTTTACGTCTTTACGCTTTACGGTAGTCCCCACAACCTGGGAAGCCACATGTCGAACACCGTCACCATCTCTGTTGTCCTGCTAGTATCCGCCTGCGCGCTCGCCGCGCCGGCCGACGAGTTCGTGCGCGTTGGGGACGACCAGTGGAGCTTCGTCACGCGCGACACCGAGGCGCGCGTCGTGCCGTTCGGCGTCAACTTCGCGATCGGCGACAAGCGCTACCTGAACATGTTTGGTCCGGACGTGTACGACGCCAAGCTCTATGGCGCGATCCTCGCCAAGCTGGAGGGCCTCGGCGTGAACCTCGTCAAGGTCTTCCTCCCCATCGCGCAAGTCCTTCCCGACCCTCAGACGCCCGGGGATGCGCGCATCGCGTCGGGCTACCTCGACAACCTCGCCGAGTTCCTGCGCCTGGCGCGGCGGCGGCACATCCGCGTCATCGTCACGCTCACGTCTTGGGGCGGCAACAAGATCAAGTGGTGGCACGAGGGCGGCGAATACTTCGGCCGCAAGCCCTGGAAGCCAGACGACGGCATCGATTCGCTCGACGTGCTCGCCCGATTCTGGACAACGCTCTGCTCGCGCTTTCGCAACGACCCCACGATCTTCGCCTGGAACCCCGCGGTCGAATGGAGCTTCCCCGCCGGCAACCTCACGTGGGTCCACCCCAAGAAACAGCAAGGCCGGCTCACCACTGAGCAGGGCCTCTTCTACTGGCGCGCGTTCTTGCGCGCACGCTACAACGACGACATCGCCAAGCTAAACGACGCCTACGGCTCTCAGTACGCGAGCTTCGGCGAGGTGGCTATCGTCGACTACACATGGCGCGGCGCCAAGAAGGGCTACGCGGACCCGGACGCCAAGATCCTCGACTATCAGAACTTTCGGCAATGGGCCACGAACCGCTACTTCAAGCCTCAGATCGCCGCGATCCGCCGCGCCGACCCGAACCACATGGCCACCATCGGCAACCACTCGCGGCAGAGCATCGCCGCGTGGCCCGGTTCTGCGCGCTATGTCTCGCAAGCTATCGTTGAGCAGTCGGAACTCGTGGACTACCTGAGTCTGCACCAAAACATTCAAGAGGCCTCTATCAAGAAGCGCAGCTCCGTGGAGACCATGCTGCGGCAGCTTGTGCTCAACTTGCGCTTCTGCGTCGGCAAGAAGCTCCTGCCGGTCATGCTGGAGGAGTACTCGTACCAGTCGACCGACCTCAACACGGTCGCGGACGTGCAGGAGCGCATGGTGCTCGCGACGGTCGGCCACGCGTCCGGCACGATGGGGTGGTTTTTGCGCTACGGCCCGGACAGCGCGGGCAAGCCGTCGAGCGGCCTTCTGCAC
>JAJRTI010000363.1 GCA_024278415.1 Planctomycetota bacterium
CGGCGACGAATCGCCCGAGCCGGAGCCGGCCAAGGTGAAGCCGCCGGAGATGTGCCAGGGCTGTATGTATCACGTGGTGTTCGACGTGTTCCGCAAGCTCGACTGCATCGTGGCTGGGGACATCGGCTGCTACACACTCGGCGCGCTGCCCCCGCACGAGGCCATGGACTCGCAGCTCTGCATGGGCGCGAGCATCGGCATGGGCCTCGGCATGCGCCACGTGCTGCCGGACGACGAGGCCGCGCGCGTGGTGAGCGTGATCGGCGACAGCACGTTCGTCCACGCCGGGCTCACCGGCCTCGCGGAGATGATCTACAACCCGCCCGCGTCGGGCCACGTGCTCGTGATTCTCGATAACGGCACCACCGCGATGACCGGCCTCCAGGAACATCCCGGCACCGGACGGGACCTGCGCGGCCGGCCCACGGGCCGCGTCGTGTTCGAGGACCTGGCGCGCACGCTCGGAGTGCCGCGCGTGCACGTGGTCGACCCCATCGAAGAGGCCGGCGCGTTCGAGCGAGTACTGAGCGAATGTCTCGACAGCCGCGAGTTGGCCGTCATCGTCGTGCGCCGGCCCTGTCTGCTCGCAGCGCGCAAGAGCAAGTCGCCTCGGCGACGCGATGCGGAAGCCGCAATCCCCCCCTTCAAGGGGGGGGAACCGAAGGGGGGGTAGCCTTGGCGGAAGCCGTTCGGCCGCCCCCTGCTGACCCCCTGCTGACCCCCTGTGGTCCCCCCTGGGAGGGGGGACGCGGATCGCATCGTGTCCCCAGACACCAGACACCCAATGAACTCCCCTGTGACCAGCATCGTCGTCGTCGGCATCGGAGGCCAGGGCGTGATCCGCGCGTCGGACATCCTGGCCGAGGCCGCGTTCCGCGCGGGGCACGACGTGAAGAAGAGCGAGGTGCGGGGCATGAGCCAGCGGGGCGGATACGTGGCGAGCGACGTGCGGTTCGGCGAGCACGTACTCAGCCCGGTCGTGCCCATGGGAGAGGCGGACTACCTGGTGGCGACCGATGCAGACCAGATCACGCCGAGCCTGCCGCGGCTCGCGGAGGGGGGCATTGTGGTGGAGCCGAGCGCGATCGACACGGCCAAGCTCCCACATCCCAAGAGCCTGAACGTCGCGCTGCTCGGCGCGCTGAGCGTGCACCTCGACATCCCCGGGGAACACTGGGTCGAGGCCATCAAGAGCAACCTGCCACCCAAGGTGCACGATGTGAACGTGGCTGCGTTCGAACTCGGAATGGTTGATGGTTGATGGTTGATGCGAAGAACGCATTGCCACATTAACCATCAACCATCCGCACCTGCCACGGCTCCATGCGGAAGCGTCGTGTCCGGCCGAGCCACTGGATCGCGACGTCCTGCGCGGCGCCGCTCACGTTCACCGCGACCGCGGCTTTCGAGCCATCGGGCGCCTCGAACGCGTTGAGCAAGATCGGCGCGAACGGCGCGTGCGATTCGCCTGCGGCCGTTGGCGACAGAAGTTTCGGCGGGCGGAGCATCTTGCCGAGGAGCAGATACGGCCGGCCCGCGCCGTGGAACAGCTCAACCCACTGCTTGACCAGGTCGTGCTCCATCGGCTTGCCACGGTTCATGAGCGGGCGCCATTCGCCGCCGACGCGCACGTCGATGGCCGCGTCGTCAACCCACAGCCGGGCCGCGCCGTTCACGTGGATCATGATGCGCAGGAAGTCCGCGCCCTCGGGCATGGTGAACTCGACGCTCCTTTGCTGCCAGTCGCCGGGCCGCGGGAACAGGATGCGCCAGCTTCCCTTGCCCTTGAGCTTGCGCGTGAGCGCGGCCAGGCCGATGCCGTTGGGCTTGGCCATGTGCTCGACCTTCAGCCACACGCGCATGCGGTACGTTCGGCCCGCTTCGAGCGCGCCGGGTCCGATGGACACGTTCTGCGAGACTTGCACGGTGTCGCCCGCGGCGTTTTCCAGCCGCAGGCTCGCGGCGCCGCTGTGCTTCGTCTGCTCGTCGCGGAACGCCTTGCCGGCGTACGCCTTGCCCTTCCAGCCCTTCACCTTCTGCCAGCCGCGGGGCGCGGCGCCGGCCCACTCCTCCATGCCGCCGTTGGTGAGCATCGGCGCGGGCACGACCGGCCAGTGCGGCACCCAATGCGGGATCTGGCCGGTCACGATGCAGTACGCCAAGTTGAGCCGGTCGCCGCGGCGGGGGTTGCTCTGGAACACGGGCAGGAACTCGTGGTACAGGTATCCGAACACGGACGTCTGCACGAGCCCCGGCAGCTTGGGCCAGCGCTTCGTCTGGTAGTCGCGGTAGTCCTGCACGCCGATGAGCTGGTTGCAGAACTCCTGCGGCTCTTCGATGGACAGCACCGCGCCGGGCTGCACCTCGCGGCAGGCCTTGGCCAGCGAACGGAGCTGGTCGCGGAACGCGTCCATGTCCCACACGCCCGGCCCCGGCGGGTGGCCGTGCTGCGTGCTGAAGCAGTTGCCGTTGCCCGGGGCCGCGGCGCCCACGACCTGGTCGACCTGCACCATGTCGCACCCGCGCTTCATCAACTCAACGCAACTGCGGTTGAACCACTCCCGCGTCCACGCGTCGCCGCGGCAGAGGACCGCGTTGCGGCCTCCTTGGAGCCAATTGCGCTTGACGACCATCGGGCTGCCGTCGCGATTGATGAGCGCGTGCGGCATGCCGGTCTTCTTGAAATCATCCCAATCCGTCCACTCGAACGAGCCGTCGGGCTTCTTGCGATACTCGACGTTCCAGTAGTAGCCCGACGGCCAAGGGAACGCGTGGCCGCCCGCGGCTTTGGCCGCGGCCACGACGCGGGCGAAGCCCTCCTCGGACGGGAACGGCGGGAAGTACTTGGGCGAAACCCACGAGCCCACGCGCTCCCAACCCCACAGCGCGACGATGAGCGGAGTCCCGGAGAAAGACTTGCCCCAGTACTCGCGCAGCCAGACCTCCACGCGCGCGGGATCGCTGAGCCAATGCCGGCTGAAGCGGATCATGGCCGGCCCGGCCTTCATCCAGTCGGGGATGTCCGTGCGGTCCGCGTAGCGCGTCGCGCACCACGGCTGCTTCAGCGCCCACTGCTTGTAGAGGTCCGCCGCGTCGCGCCAATCGGCCGGCTCGCCGGCGGTCTTGGCTGCGAACGTGCGGGTGCTGATCTCGTAGCCCAGATCGAACGGCTCGCCGAGGCGATGGAAGGCCCTCCGTCTCCATGTCCAGCGCACGCCCCTTTTCGTGCGCCGGAATTCGAGCGTCTTGGGATAGCCGCGGTTGTCGCGCGTGTGCGAGAGGAGGCCGGCCTTGGGCGAATAGTAGCACCCGAACTGCGCGGCGAGCGGGCCCGGCTGGCTGACGGCCATGCTCCATCCCGGCTTCCATTGGCTGGGGTTGCGGTACACGCCGCCCTTGGTGATGCCCGCGACGAACGCGTCGTTCGCGCCGTCGCCCTTCAGCGGCGCGCGCAGTTCGAGGATGGGGAATTTCACCTCCTCGATCACGATCGGCTCGCGGCCGGTGACGCGCAGGCTCCAGCGCACGTCTCCGGTGTCGCCGCCCCACACGCGGCACGTGGCGTGCACGTCGCGGCCTCCGATGCGCTTGAACACGAGCGTGACCGCGTCGCGGCCGCGTCGCCATTCGACGCGCTCCGCGCTCCGGCTCGCGAGCCACTTCCGCCTGCCCAACGCGTCGCCGGGCTGGGTGTAAGAGATGAGGAACAGGTCTTCCGCCGCGCCCGCATCGACAAACTCCGCGCCCGTCGGACGGTCGCGGAGCGAGACCACCGCGCCGCGCTTCTCCTGGCTCAGGAGCACGGCGATGCGGTCGCCCTGAACCGGCACGGGCTCGGCAGCGAGGGCCGAGATGAGGGATACCAGCAGGAGGCAGTGGCTCATGGCGCGCTCCGGTGAGAAACGATACGTTTGCCAGTCCTCTTGCATCGTAGCATGTGCTGGAATCGGGGCGCAACGCAGGTGTGGTCCGCCGGCAAGGGCAAAGCATGTCCCTCCGGGACAGGCAGGGCATCAGGCATTTCCGGTTCCCCTTCGGGGAACGTTGGATTCACGCATCCGCGTACCCAGGGTAGCGAGCTTCGCTCGCGAACCCTGGGCTGATATCCGGAATCCCGTTGGGATTCCGGCCTCTGCGCTCAGGGCTGCTGACGTAAGGAACGCGTGGCCGGCGCCCAGCCATCCCGAACGGGGATGCGGATACCAGCCCGCAGGCATGCGCGCGAATGTTGACTTTGGCCGGGCAACTCGCTACCTTCTGGCAAAGCCCCACAACCGCCCATTCGCGCCGCAAGGAGTCGCACGTGTCCAACAACGATATTCACCCGTCCGCCATGATCGCCGACGACGTCGAACTTGGAGAAGGCAACAAGATCGGCCCGGGCGTCATCATCGAATCGGGCTGCAAGATCGGCAACGAGAACGTGTTTTGGCCCAACGCGTACGTCGGCCCGGGCACGACCCTGGCCGACCGCAACACGGTGCACATGGGCGCGATCATCGGGCACGAGCCCCAAGACCGCGACTTCGACCGCGCGCCCAGCTACACGGTCATCGGGTCGGGCAACACCTTCCGCGAGTATTGCTCCGTGCACCGCGGCACCGGCGAAGGCACGAGCACGACCATCGGCGACGGCTGTTTCCTCATGGCCTACACCCACATCGCGCACAACTGCAAGGTGGGCAACGGCGTGATCCTCGTGAACTACGCGGGCGTGTCCGGCCATTGCGAGATCCACGACAACGCCCAGCTCTCGGGCCTGACCGCGCTGCACCAGTTCACGCGCGTGGGCCGGCTCGCGTTCCTCAGCGCCCTCTCCGGCACCAACAAGGATCTTCCCCCTTTCTGCATCGGCTACGGCCGGCCCGCAGTGGTCGTCGCGGTGAACCGCGTGGGGCTCAAGCGCGCGGGCTTCACGCAAGAGGAGCGCAGCCAGGTCAAGGAGGCATTCAAGCTCATCTACCGATCCGGGCTCGTGTTGTCGGAGGCGCTGGCCAAGATCGAGGAGCAGTTCGACTCCGCCCCCATCAAGGAACTCGTGCAATTCTGCCGCGACAGCAAACGGGGCATCTGCGTCGGCATGCGCCAAGACAGCGCGTCCGGCCGATCGAGAGATTTCGAAAACTAACGCGGGCTTCGTCAGCTTCCTCTCGATGTTCTCAGCGACGTAGGTCTCTGGTTCATAGTAGGGCGATTCATCGCCCGTTTTCTGCGCCCAGGCTCGTAGTAGGGCGATTTATCGCCCGTCTCTGCGTTCGGAGCGACGGGCGATAAATCGCCCTACTGCAAACCTGACACGAGGGAGCGATTGAGTGACGTGAAGGTGCTCATCGTCAATGCGAACCGCGTCGTGCGGCCGGTGCCGGTCATGCCGGTCGGCGCGTGTGTGGTCGCCGACGCCGCGGCGCGGGCCGGCCACGACGTGGAGCTGCTCGATCTTGCGTTCGTACGCGAACCGCGGAGCGCGCTCGCACGCGCACTCGCCGCGGCCGCGCCGGACGCGGTCGGCATTTCGTTCCGCAACATCGACAACGGCGACATGCTCCGCCCCGAGAGCTACGTCGCCGAACTGCGGGAGCTGGTGCAGACGGCCAAGAAGCGCGCGGGCGCGTCCGTCGGGCTTGGGGGGCCCGGAGTGAGCATCATGCCCCAGGCGCTGCTCGGCTACACTGGCGCGGATTGGGCGGTTGTGGGAGAGGGAGAAGCCGCGTTGCCAGAATTGCTGGCGAACCTCGATAGTCCAGACGGCGTTCCGGGCATCGTGACTCCTGGCAATGCCCCGCCGGCCGCGCCGGCCCGCGCGCCCTTCACGTGTGCGGCCGCCGACTTCGCGCGCTGGCTCGACGCGCGCGCGTACGTTCGGCGCATGGCCACGGCCCCCCTTCAGACCAAGCGCGGGTGCCCGTTCAACTGCGTGTACTGCACCTATCCGCTCATCGAGGGCAAGGATTGCCGGCTCGGCGCCCCTGGGGACGTCGTCGCCGCAGTCGAGTCACTCGCGGCCCAAGGCCTGCGCGACGTGGAGTTCGTGGACAGCCTGTTCAACGAGCCGCGGGAGCACGCGTTGGCCCTGTGCGACGCGCTCGCGCAGGCAGAGACCGGCGCGCGGCTGCACTGCCTCGACGTGAGCCC
>JAJRTI010000364.1 GCA_024278415.1 Planctomycetota bacterium
AGCGATTCCTCATCGACAACACCTATCTCCTCGGACGGGCCTACGTGGCGCTTCTGGGCACGGCTCGCCGGCCAAACGCTTCCGTCACGGCCGCCGGCGGCGAAGCCATCACGATCACCCTCTTGGCCGAACTGGCCCGCGCTTGCCAGAGCATCAACGCCCAGCTCATCATCATCAGCGTGCCCGGGCTGCCGTTCGACTTCAAGACGGCGCTCGCTCTGTTGGGCGTGCCTTACCTCCCGCTCGACTCGGCCTTCGCCGCAACCGATGCACCCACGAGCTTCCCCCACGACGACCACTGGAATGCGAAGGGCCACGAGGTGGCCGCGGCCGCGATCGAGCAGTTCCTTGCTGAGCAGGGCGTGTTCTGAGCCGGGCCGGGCAGATCACGCGGGCCGAATTGCGTCGCGCACGCGCAGCGCCTTCTCCATGATGCTCCGCAGAGCCTTCGGCGAGATCTGTGTGGCAGCGTCGCACCGGGCCTCCGGGGGCGTCGGATGCACTTCCATGAACAGGCCGTCGCACCCGGCCGCGACCGCGGCGAGTGCGAGGCATTCGACGAACTCCCTGTCCCCGCCCGAGGTCGCGCCGAGCCCGCTCGGCCGCTGCGTGCTGTGCGTCGCGTCGAAGATCACCGGGCAGCCAAGCTGCTTCATGACGGGTATGGCGCGCATATCGGCAACCAAGTTATTGTACCCGAAAGTCGCGCCGCGCTCCGTGAGCCAGACGCGGTCGTTGCCCGTGGAGCGCACCTTCTCGACCGCGTTCCCCATGTTTTGCGGCGCGACCATCTGCCCCTTCTTCACGTTCACGATCTTGCCCGTGCGGCCCGCGGCCACGAGCAGGTCCGTCTGCCGGCACAGGAACGCCGGGATCTGGATCACGTCCACCACTTCAGCCGCGGCCCCGGCCTGGCCCGCCTCGTGCACGTCGGTCACCACCGGCGCGCCGAACTCGCCACGCACCTTCTCCAGAATGCGCAACCCCTCGTCCATGCCCAAGCCGCGGAAGGAGCCCACGGACGAGCGGTTGGCCTTGTCGTAGGACGCTTTGAAGTAGTAGCGCACGCCCCACGCATCGGCCATCGGTTTGACCGCCGCGGCCACGTCCATGCACAACGCATCGGATTCGATCACACAGGGGCCGGCGATGAGGATGAAGTCGGTGGTGGACATGGCGGAGATGGTTGATGGTTAATGGTTGATGGTTGGTTTCGCGGCCAGGCCCGGCCATGGGCATTGGGTGCGCGCGGATGGCGAGAGGCCGCGGCACGCGCCGCAGGCATGGCAGCGATCGGCCCGGCAGTCATGCGTGCGCACAGCGCAGAATGCGCGCTCGCGCTCGCGGAGCAGGAACGCTCGGTCCACGCCGGCGCTCAGATGGTCCCAGGGCAGCACCTCGCTGAGCCCGCGCTTGCGGTGAGCGTAGAACGCCGGATCGAGCTCCTCGGCCTCGAACGCGGCAAGCCAACGCGCCAGGTTGAAGTGGTCGTCCCACTGATCGAAGCGGCAACCGCTGCGCCACGCGCGCTCGATGACCGCGGCCAGGCGCCGGTCGCCGCGGGCGAAGACGCCTTCGAGGAAGCTGCGCTCCACGGTGTGGAACTTGAGTTTGACGCTTCGGTAGCGCACGCGCTCCCGCAGGCGCGCTTGGATTTCTCGGATGCGCTCTAAGGACGCCATGGGCTCCCACTGGAACGGCGTGTGCGCCTTGGGCACGAACGGCGACAGGGCCACGTTCACCTGCCCGCGGCCTCCAAAGGGTTTGCGCGCGTCGGCCACGCGCGCCGCGATGTCGAGGATGCCGTCCACGTCGTCGTCGGTCTCGGTAGGCAGGCCGATCATGAAGTAGAGCTTCACGAGCCGCCAGCCCTGCTGGAACGCGGCCACGACGCCGGCGAACAGGTCCGCCTCGTCGATGTTCTTGTTGATGACCGCGCGGAGGCGATTGGTCGCGGCTTCGGGCGCCACTGTGAGGGAGCACTTGCGCACGTTCTTGAGCAGCGTCGGCAGCGTGGCCAACTGGTCGCTCACGCGCAGCGAGGGCAGCGCGACGTTCACGCGCTGCGCTTCGAGCGCGTCTTGAATCTTCGCGATGAGCCCGCCCAGGTCTTCGTAGTCGCTGCTCGACAGCGACTGTAGCGCCACCTCGTCGTGGCCGGTGTGCGCGTAGGTCTGCGTCGCGATGTCGAGCACTCGGGCCGGAGTGCGCGGGCGCACCGGGCGCTTGGTCATGCCGGCCTGGCAGAAGCGGCAGCCCTGCGCGCACCCGCGCAGGATCTCCACGCCGATGCGGTCGTGGATCGTCTCCACGTTGGGCACGAGGGGCGCAATGGGGTAGCACGCCGCGTCCAAGTCCTCCACGAGCGCAGCCCTCACCGGCACGCGCGCCGCGGGCGACGTCGGCTCGATCGCGGCAATCACGCCATCGGCTTGGTAGGACACCTCGTAGAGCGATGGCACATACACGAACGGCAGCGCCCTTGCGATCTCATCGAGGAGGTCCGCCCGGGCCGCGCCACGCTCTTTCAAGCCAGCCACTGCATCGGCAAACTGAACAATCGCGTCTTCTCCATCGCCCAGAATAAACGCATCGAAGAACGCCGCGACGGGCTCGGGGCACAACGCGGACGGGCCGCCGCCAAGCACCAGGGGGTCGCGTTCGCCGCGGTTTGCGGCGCGCAGCGGAATGCCCGCCAGGTCCAACATCTCCAGGACATTGCTGAAGCACAGCTCCGTCTGGAGCGAGATGCCGAACACGTCGAACTCCCGCACGGGCCGGAAGCTCTCCAGCGCGTAGAGCGGCACACCAACCTGGCGCATGAGGTCGGCCATGTCCGGCCAGGGCGTGTACGTGCGCTCCGCGAGGAGGTCGTCCCGTTGGTTGATGATCGCGTAGAGGATCTGAAGCCCCACGTGCGACATGCCGATCTCATACGCGTCGGGGAAGGCGAGCGCGAAGGAAAGCCGCACCTGGCCGGGATCCTTGCGCACGGCGCCCATTTCGCCACCCACGTAGCGCCCAGGCATCTGCACGTACGGCAGCAGGCGGGATACGATTGTGTCGTGTAGAGGCAATGGGGTCTCTCAATACTGTTCGACACGCCAGAAGGGCGTGGAGCGGTTGCCGGCTGTGGGTTTTCGGTTTCGCGACCGACAACCGACAACCGCTCTGCTTACCGGAAGCCTTCCACCGTAAGCACGCGTTCGCGTCGCATGGCGACGTTGGCGACGATGGCCATCTCGATGAGTGAACATAGGAGGGACGAGCCGCCATAGCTGGCGAACGGCAGGGTGATGCCCGTCACGGGAGCCAGGCCAATCGTCATGCCGATGTTCACCAGTATCTGTGTTGCGAACAGAGCGACAATCCCCACGACGACGTAGCGCCCGGCCGGGTCTCGCGTGCGCATGGCGATGCTGAAACAGATGTGAAGCAGCATGTAGTAAAGCAGCAACGTGAACGAGGCGCCTATGAAGCCCCATTCCTCCGCGATAACGGGAAAGATGAAATCGGTGTGGCGCTCGGGCAGCCGGCCAAGCAAGTTCTGCATGCCTTGTCGCCAGCCCGAGCCGGTGAGGCCGCCGGAGCCGACGGCGATCAGCGACTGGATGATGTGGTAGCCCGATCCCGACGGGTCCGCCTGGGGCCGAATGAACGCCATGAGCCGGTTGCGCTGGTACGGCTTCAGCATGGGCCACGCGCCCAACGCGCCGGCGAGCATGACGCCGATCATGAGCGCCAGATGCCGCTTGGGAGTGCCGGCCGCGTACAGCACCGCGAGCAGGATCGGCACGAAGATGCAGGTCATGCCTAGGTCCGGCTGCTTGATGATCAGCGCCATGGGCAGGAGTGCGAGCCCAATCGGCCGCCACAGCCCAGACCACCGCTTGTGCCCGTCGCGATAGTCGACGATGCACTTGCTGAGCGCCAGGATGAACGCGAGCTTCATGAACTCCGAGGGCTGGAGCCGATAGGAGCCCAGCTCGAGCCACCGCTTGGAGCCACTAATGGCTCGGCCAAATACCAGCACGCCCGCCAAGAGCACCGCCACACTCCCATAGAACGCGTAGCCCCATCGTACGAGCGTCGAGTAGTGCAGCCAGAGCACGATGGCAAACGCGACTGAGCCAATGAAGAGGTGAATCCCCTGCTTGATGGCAAAGCGCTGGCTCCCGGCGCTATACACGAACAGCATGCCCAAAATGATGAGCGCGCTCGCCACGCAGATCAGCACCCAATCGAAATGGCGCAAGTGCTCGCGCAGGCGGCGGACGTTGATGTGGTCGGTGATGATGGCCGGGACGGGCATGGGCGGTGTTCTCAGTTCTCGCTACTCTGCGGCGGCAACGGGATTCTGGGAGGCTCCACGGGGCGCCGCGGCGACCTTGTGCGAAGCGATGAGAGCCAGCATCTTCGCGGCGACCGGTCCGGCCACTTCCCCGCCGTGGCCGGACACCTTCTCGCAGACCACGGCGAACGCATACTTCGGGTCGTCGTACGGCGCATACCCGGCGAGCCACGCGTGGTTGACGTCGGGCTTGCTGGTCTGCGCCGTCCCGGTCTTGCAGGCGGCTTTGAAGCGTTCCAACCCCTGGCCTCTGGCCGTGCCGCGGCGGGGCACGTCGATCATGGCCGACGCGATGATCTGCGCGGTGCGCTCGGACACGACCCGGCGAGGCGCGCCTGTGGGGCAATCCAGCACCACCTTCCCGTCTTGCGAGACAATGCGCCGGGTCAAGTAGGGCTGCACCTGTACGCCTCGGTTCGCAATCGTGGCCACCATGGCGGCCACTTGCAGGGGCGTCACCACAAACGCGCCCTGGCCGCAAGCGTGGTTCATGCGGTCCGCGCGGCTGCGCAACGTCGGGAGCGGCTTGGAAATCTCAGCGGCCACGTCCTTGGCGACACACGCGCCAAACCCGAAGCGCCTGGCGGTTTCGGCCATCTCCTGCGGGGTTAGCCCGCCGCCGGCGCGCAGCCCCCCAGCCACCCGGTAGAAGTAGACGTTGCACGACTGCACGAGCGCCTCGTGCAAGTCCAGAGCCCCATGGCCATACTTCGCCCAGCAGCCCAGTGTCACGGCGCCGACGCGCACGTACCCGGGACAGTAGAACCGGTCGCTGGGCTTGAGCTTGTGATGTTCCAGCCCCGCGCTGGCCGTCACGATCTTGTAGACCGAGCCGGGGGGCAAGAGCCCCCGCAGCGCGCGGTCGATTAGCGGAGCGTTCTCTTTGTCCTTGGCCAACTCGTCGTAGTGCTCGCGGAAGGTGTTGAGGTCGTAGCGCGGATAAGATGCGAGCGCGAGGATCTGGCCGGTCTTGGGTTCGAGCACGACCACCGCGCCGGCTTGCTTGCCCAGCGCGGCCTCCGCAGCCCGCTGCACGCGCGTGTCCAACGTGATGTACACGTCGTCGCCGGCCACCGGCGGCTTCTCCAGAATCACGTCCACCTTGCGCCGGTTGCGCGCGGCCCACGCGATAATGCGCTCCCCCCGCTGGCCTCGCAAGCGCCGATTGTAGGCGCGCTCCAGCCCGGCGCGGCCGATGAAGTCGCTCGGCCGGTAGCTCTTCTCCGGGCGGCCATCGTATTCCCGCCGATACGCCTCGGCCTCACGCGCGGTCACCCGCTGCATGTAGCCGATCACATGCGCGGCCAGGTCGCCTTGGGGGTATTGCCGCTTGCTCTTGACCTCAACCGCGATGTGGCCCGCGTACCGCTCCTCATGAAGCCGAAACCGCGCGGTCGCCTCCAAGCCGATGTCGTTAGCGATGGGATGCGCAATGGTCTCCTCGTAGATCCGCTCTTTCTTGCGGAATGGCCGGCCCCGCGCGCGGGCCAAGTGCTTACGCAGGGCCTCTACGCGATCCACCACGCGTTTAGCCGCCGCGTCGATCTCGGCCATGTCCAGGTGCGTCACCTCACGCGCGTACTCGCGCCACGGCCCCGGCTTCTTGAGGCGCTTGTAGCGCACGACCAGGTCGAAGCAGGGCTTGTCCAAGGCTAGCGGGACGCCGTGGCGATCGCGAATGGTGCCGCGAAAGGCCGCGATCTCCTCCGTGCGGATGGCGTACCGCTCGGACTGGCCTCGGTATTGATCGCACCGCCAGAGTTGAAGCCACGCCAGCCGTCCCCACAGCGTCAGGAACCCTGCGAGTATGAGCAGCAGCATAAATCTGACGCGTCGGGCGAACATGGAGGAACGTCTTTCCAAAAGCAAGGCTGCGCCGGCCCAAAGGGCCTCAGCGCTCCGTCATGAGCCAACTACGCCAGTGCGGCCTCCGCCCGCCGCCCCGCGATCCACAGGCTCACGTCGAAGAGGGCAAACACGACCGGGCAGACGAGCGTGGTGTACGCCATGGCCAATGCCATGGTACTCCCGGCGGCGCGCAGACTCAAGCTCGGATGTGCGGCCCAGGCGATGCCCACGTCGATGCTGCCCACCACGACGCACGCGAGCGCGCAGAGCACCATGCGCGTGAGCATGTGCGCCCTAAAGATCTCGGTCCGAATCAGGCACACGCCCAACGCGAGGAGCATGTAGACCAGCGATTGCAGCCCCAGTGGATTCTGGCTGTACAGGTCGTGCATCAGCCCCACAAACCACGCGCCGGCAAACACGTCGGCGCGCCGGGCGTAGAGCGCCACGTACAGGCATAGCAACAGGAGCATGTCCGGGGCCACGCGTTCCACCGACACGTGTTGCACCGCGGACGACTGCACCAGCGCCAACACCACTCCCCAGAAGATAATGAGTGGCCATCGCATGCCGTGTCGGCTCAGCCTCGACGAAGCTTGGGTTGCGTGATGATGAGAACGCTTTCGAGTTTGTGCAGATTGGCGATGGGCCGCACACGCACTTGCTTGAACAGGGCCCCCGGTTTGTTCCTGGCGGACACGATCTTGCCGACGACGATGCCTCTGGGGAACACGCCGCCAATGCCGGACGTGAGCACGAGATCTCCGGTTTTGAGTTGGGAAAGCCGGTCTGCGTACTGGAACGCGAGGCGCGCGTCGTCGGCCAGCGTGCCTTCGAGAATGCCTTGGTCGCGCGTGCGCGTGACGACGACAGGCACGACCGATGCGGGGTCGTCGATGAGCCGCACCGTGCTGCTCTTGGCGCTTAGCGCGACGACACGGCCCACGAGCGCGGCCTCCAGTACGACGGCGCAGTCCACCGACACGCCGTCGTCCTCGCCCGCGTCCACAATGAGCGTCCGGCGCAGGGCTGAGGTATCGCGGCCGATGATGTCGGCCGGCACGAGGCCCACGTCGAGCTTGGGGAAGCGGCTACGGAACGCGCGGAGCGACCGCAACTGGCTGGAGAGCTTCCAGACCTGCTCTTGCTGCAAGGCCAGCCTGTTTTCGAGCGTGCGGATACGCGCGAGCAGTGCGGGATCGCCCGTGCGCGGGCGGGGTGCGGCCATGAAGCGCTGCACGGGGCGCAGGAGCGAGGCGATTCCCATGCGCAGCCGCTCGACCTGTTCGCTCCGGGTCATGAGCAGCGCCCCACTCAGAAGAATGAGACCCGGCAGCAGCCACCAGCGACCCGTGTCAGATTTCAGCATCTCCGGATTCAAACACCTTCTTGTACCGGTCGAGGTCTTCAAGCAAGACGCCTGTGCCCCGCGCCACCGCGGTGAGGGGCTCTTCGCAAATCGTGACCGGCAGTCCCGTGTCTTCGTCGATCACGCGGTCCAGCCCGCGCAACATCGCTCCGCCGCCGGCCAGCACCAGCCCGCGCTCGACCAAATCGGCTGACAACTCGGGCGGCGTATCGCCGAGCGTGTCGCGCACGGCCGCCACAATACGCGCAATGGGCGGCTGGAGCGCCTCGCGGATCTCCTCCGATGTCACCACCGTCGTGCGAGGCAAGGCGGCCGCTTGGTCGCGGCCGCGCACCTCCATGGACAGCTCCTCATCCAACTCAGCCGCAGAGCCGATCTGGATTTTGATGCGCTCCGCGGTGCGCAGGCCAATCTCGAGGCTGTAGTTCTTCAGGATGTACTCGGCGATGGCCTGGTCGAACTCGTCGCCGGCCACTTTGATGCTCCGATGGTTGACGACGCCGCCGAGCGACAGCACGGCCACCTCGCTTGTGCCCGCGCCGATGTCGACGACCATGTTGGCCACGGGTTCGCCAATGGGCAGCCCTGCGCCAATGGCCGCGGCCTTGGGCTCAGAGATCAGGAGCACCTTGCGCGCGCCCGCGCGCTCGGCCGAGGTGACCACCGCCCGGCTTTCCACGGTCGTGATGCCCGAAGGCACGGCGATGACCACGCGCGGCTTGATGCCCCAGCGCCGGTTGTGCGCCTTGTGGATGAAATAGCGCAGCATCGCTTCGGTGACTTCGAAGTCGGCAATCACCCCGTCCTTGAGCGGCCTGATGGCCTCGATGTTTCCCGGCGTCTTCTCCAGCATCTCGACGGCCTGCTTCCCCACGGCCTGCCCATCGAGCCACACGATGCTCGTGTCCCGCTCGACGGCCACCACGGAGGGCTCAGAGAGGATAATGCCCTGTCCCGGCACGCAGACCAGCGTGTTGGCCGTGCCCAGGTCAATGCCCAAATCCACGGATGCCAGACCTAGGACGAAATCGATCGGGTTCATGCGAACTCCACAATCAGTTGTGGCCGGCCAGTTGTGGCCGGCGCGCCCGCCGGCGAACGCCCTAGCTCTTTGCCCCAGCCTTGGCTTTGGCTTTCGGTTTGGCTTTGCTCGGGGTTTTCTCGGCCGCCTTGGGTTTTGCCGCCGGCTTGGGTGCGGCCTTGGCCGGCGCTGGCCGCGCGGCGGGTGCGGAGCCACCGCCCGCGTACATGCGCAACTCGAGCACGCTCAGGACCAACGCAATTGTGACGAGAATCGCGCTCACGACGAGCATAGCCGAGTAGATGCCCGTTGGCCGCTTGATCGGCGCAATGCCCGCGCCCTCTTCCGAGGCCATATCTTCGGCCAGGTCGTCGGCCAACTCGTCGCCCATGCCTTCGGGCAACTCATCGCCAAGCTCCGCCGAAAGATCATCGCCGAGTTCTTCGGCTTCGGCCGTGCCCGAATCTTCCAGGTCGTCCAGGTTCAACTCGTCGCCCAAGTCGTCCAACGTCTCGTCGGACTGGTCTTGGTCGTCGTTCAGTTCGTCATCGGATGGTGTTTGTGACATTATCGCCTGCCAGAATCGACTTGCCGGAAGTGATGCCAGGAACGACCGTCGCTGTAGACATGTCCGCCCGCGCATTGCCTACCATGATCTTGGCAATGAAATTATCGCCACGGTAGACCGTCAACTGCGTTCCCACGCCAACGCCATGGTTCTTGCCGCGGTTGATCACGACAACGCCGCCAACGGCCTTGATGACCTGTCCGCTGATGGTGCGGGTGGGGATGCTCTCAAAATCAACGTTTCTGTCCTTCAACTGCTTCAATATCGTCTCATACTGTCGGCGCTCTTCCTCGGTTGAGGTCAGCGTCTTCTTCGTGTCTGCGAGCGCGACTTGGAGATCGGTCTCTTTGGACTTCAGCGCCTCGATGTTTGCTTGCAGCTTAAGCGCACCGTCGCGCGCGGCCTTCAAATCCTTGTCGAGCTTAGCCACCCGAGCGTTAAGGCGTTGCGTGTCCTTCTTCTCCTCACGGAGCTGGTCCAGGAGGGCCTTGTTCGTCGCGAGCAGGGTCACTTGCTTGGACTCCAGGGAGCCCACTTGTTCGCCTTGGCGCTTGATGGTGGCGAGTGCGCTCGTGAGCTTGCCTTGGAGGGTGCGGTTGTCCGCCTGCACCTGGGTGTTGGCGTCTTGCAGATCCAGGTTCTGCTTCCTCAGCTCCTCCACCTCTTGCTTCCTTTGCTTCGTGACGGACTGCAACTCGGCGAGCGCGGCTTCCGCCTTCTGGCGCCAGTTGCGGCGTTGCGAGTATAGCGTTGCGCTCACCGCTGCAAAGGCCGCGCTGAGCGTCAAGATCACAAAGGTCATTATCTGTGCGAACCGATTCATGGAATTCCTTTCGGCCCACCGGAGACCAAGAGGCCGCGGGTGCGCGAGCCGTGCTTGAGACCGCGCTCCACGCGGACGGGACAACGGGGCTGGCAATCGATCCCTGTCCTAGGGCGGCCACAATATCCAACCCTAGATCGAGGACCATCCTGCAATGGATAGCGCAATTATACGAACGCCGGAAGCGTTGTCAAGCAGTTTTTGCCCTTGCCCCGAACGGCAGATGGCTCCTTCGTCCTTGACAGGGCATCCATCTCACGTACAATCGTTGTCACCCTGTCTGAGGCGTCCCATCCCCCACCTTGATATTGGCCGCTGAACCTGCCCATGAACTGCCCCAAGTGCCAAGAGCCGATGTTCGTTCTGGAATACGAACGCGTCGAGATCGACGTGTGCGACGATTGCGGGGGCATCTGGCTGGACACAGGCGAGTTGGAGACGATCCTGGGAACGGGCCGCGCGTCGACCGGCCAGCCCACGAAGAACGCCAAGGGCGAAGAGCTGCTCGACTGCCCCGTTTGCGTGTCCAAGCTTGCAAAGGGCAAGTACGGCACGACGGAGATCATCGTCGACCGCTGCCCCCACGGCGATGGCGTGTTCCTCGACAAAGGCGAATTGGAGGCCATCCAACAGCACTACGCCAGCCAGAGCGAGACGAGCGCCGGCCACGAGGACGTGGCTGGCCGGTTCTTGAGCAAGTTTTTCGCGGCCAACGAGCCGCCACAGTCCAGCGGATCGTAAACCGCCCCACCCCCCAACGGAGGACCGACACGAGATGATAGGCGTCTACATTTTGATCGGCATTGTCGTTCTGTTCGTGCTTTACTTTGTAGCCGCGTATAACGGCCTCGTGCGCGCGCGCAACCTCGTGAAAAACGCTTGGGCGCAGATCGACGTGCAACTCAAGCGGCGCTACGACCTCATCCCCAACCTCGTCGAGGTCGTGAAGGACTACATGGGCTACGAGCAGGAAACGCTCCAGAATGTGACCAAGGCCCGCAACCTCGCGATGCAAGCCCAAGGCCCAGCCGACCAGGCCAAGGCCGAAGCACAGGTGCAGCAGGCCCTGAGCAACCTGTACGTCGTCATGGAAAACTACCCGGACCTGAAGGCCAACCAAAACGTGGCCGACCTGATGGAAGAGTTGACGTCGACCGAGAACAAGATCGGCTTCGCCCGACAGCACTACAACGACGCGGTCACGACCTACAACACGAAGATCCAGCTCTTCCCCACGGTGATCATCGCGAACATGACGGGCTTCAAGGAGGAGCAGCTCTTCTTGCTCGAGGACGAGGAGCAGCGCGAAGCGCCGAAAGTGGATCTGCGATAGCTGGCGCCAGGGCAGCCCTTCCCGGACTGCCCTTCCACGTCTGATACGTGAGCGGGCGGCCTTGTGCCGCCCGTTCCGTTTCCCCTGCAAGTTGTGCCTCCTTCTACGAAAACCTCCCAGGAACCTTCGGCCTATGCAACGCCCCGCGACCTACACAGCCGCCCTACTCCTCGGCCTCACCTCTGTGGCCGCGGCCGCGACGTTCCGCGTCTCACCCAACGGACGCCTCCGTTCGCTCCAAGATGCCCGCGACGCGATCCGCGCGTACAAGGCGCGCCGCGGCTTGGCGGAGCCCGTGCGCGTCGTCATCGAGGCTGGCACGTACACGCTGGCCAAGCCGCTCGTGCTCACGCCCCAGGACAGCGGCACGGCCGAGTGCCCCATCCGCTACGAAGCCGCGCCGGGAGCGAAGCCGGTGTTTACCGGCGGGCGTGTCATCACCGGCTTCCGGCCCGCAGGCGGAGGCCTCTGGGCCGCGCGGGTCGCCGACGTCGCGGCCGGCAAGTGGTACTTCGAGCAGCTCTGGGTCAACGGTCGCCGCGCGACACGCGCGCGTTCGCCCAACAAGTTCTACTACTACATGCTGGCCGCGCTGAAGTACGGTGTCGATCCGCTCACCGGCAAACGCACGCGCCTGGCCAACCGCGCGTTCAAGGGCGAACGCCAGGACATCGAGCCGCTGTTCCGCGTGCCCAAACAGGAGTTGCGCGACGTGACGTTCGTCGCGTACCACTCATGGGCCGTCTCGCGACATCGCGTCGCGGCTGTCGATCCAAAGGCCAACACGGTCATCGCGACCGGCCCTGCGCCGTGGCCGTTCATGCGCTGGGGCAACCGGCAGCGGTACCACTTGGAGAACTTCAAGGCCGCGCTCGACCAGCCGGGCGAGTGGTTCCTCGACCGCGACGGCACGCTCTACTACATGCCGCTACCCGGCGAGGACATGGCCAAGGCGGAGGTCGTGGCTCCCGTCTCTGAAGCGTTCATACAGATCAAGGGCGAGCCGGCGCTCGGGCTCATGGTCGAGCACATCACCTTCAAGGGCCTCGCGTTCCGGCACGCGCAATACATTCTGCCCGAGAAAGGGCATGGCGACGCGCAGGCCGCGGTGACGATCCCGGGCGCGATCCAAGTCGATGGCGCGCGGCACATCACCTTCGAGGACTGCGAAGTCGGCCACGTGGGCACGTACGGCATCTGGTTCCACCGCGGGTGCAGCCAGTGCACGGTCCGGCGCTGCTACGTGCACGACACCGGCGCGGGCGGCGTGCGCATGGGCGAGGGCTGGCGCCGCATCAAGGACAAGAAGGCCCGAGCGACCGGCCACATCACAGTCGACAACAACATCATCCACTCCGGCGGCCGCCTCTACATGGGCTGCACCGCGATCTGGATCGGCCATAGCGCGGACAACGTCGTTACGCACAACGACATCTCCGACTTCCGCTACACCGGCATATCGGTGGGATGGGTGTGGAGCTACGGCCACAGCGACGCGGTGCGCAACAAGATCGAGTTCAACCACATCCACCACATCGGCCAAGGCGGCTTGAGCGACATGGGCGGCGTGTACACGCTTGGCGAGTCGCCCGGCACGACCGTGAGCAACAACGTGATCCACGACGTGGGCTCATACGACTACTACGGCCGAGGCGGCTGGGGGCTCTACAACGACCAGGCGAGCACCGACATCGTCATGGAGAACAATCTCGTCTACAACACCAAGACCGGCAACTACCACCTGCACTTCGGCCGGGATCTCACGATCCGCAACAACATCTTCGCATTCAGCATGCACGGCCAGATTCAGCGCTCGCGGCTGGAGAAGCACTTCCAGTTCGAATTCGCGCGCAACATTGTCATCTGGCGCGAGGGGCCGCTGTTCAGCCGCAATGCTGGGGACAAGAACGTGAACTACCACCACAACCTCTACTGGAACACCGCCGGCGAACCGGTCACGTTCAAGGGCAAGACGCTTGCGGCGTGGCAAGCCTCCGGCCAGGGCGAGGGATCGCTGATCGCTGACCCCATGTTCGTGGACGCGGACAAATCCGATTTCCGGCTCAAGCCAGGCTCCCCCGCCGAGCAGATCGGATTCAAGCCGTTCGACTACACCAAGGCCGGGCTGTATGGCGATCCCAAGTGGACCTCGATCCCCAAGCGCTTCGTTTTCGAGAAGGTCGAGTTTGCGCCTCCGCCTCCGCCCGGTCCGCCCATGGCGTTCGCGGAGGGTTTCGACCTCCTGCCGTTGGGCGCGCTGCCACCAGACGCCAAGGTCTACACCGAACGCAAGGGCGACGCCATCCGCGTCGTCCGCGATCCCCAAGACAACAAGAACCAGTGTCTGCGCATCGACGACGCACCGGGTCTGGAGCACAGCTACAACCCGCACTTCTTTTACTCGCCCGGCCACCGCAGCGGCGTGACCACGTTCCGCTTCGACATGATGATCGGCGAACGCACAACGATGTACACCGAGTGGCGCGACAAGCAGCGCCCCTATCGCGTTGGCCCGAGCGTGTGGGTGCACAGCGGACAAGTGCAGGCAAACGGCAAGACGCTCACGACCATCCCCGCCGGCCAATGGGTGCGCTTCGAGATCTCCGCCGGCCTCGGCGAGCAGTCGACCGGCACGTGGGACATGGTCATCACCATCCGCGGCCAGACGCCCCAGCGCTTCCCCGGCCTCAAGAACCGCAGCCCCGAATGGAAGGCGCTCCAGTGGCTGGGCTTCAGTAGCATGAACACGGACGAGTCGACGTTTTATCTGGACAACCTGAGCCTGGCGAATACTTTGGTGGGCGGGCAGTAATTTCAGTGGACGGTGATCCTCAGCCGCGTGGACATCGGCGGAAGTCCCGTCCGGAGGTCGGAGAGCAATGGATCAGGAGGAGGCATTGTGCGCCGGCCAGCGATTCGCCCACGGGCGATGAATCGCCCTACTACCAACCACGTGGTCCCGCATCGCACACATCGACAACATGGCATCGGTCCTGGCGCACGGAGCGCCTAAGGGTGGCGCGCCGAACACCGCCCGCCAACTCACCCGCCCCCCAGTCGCTCCTGTATCACTCGCGCCATCACCTCCCGCGGCGCGGGTTGGCCGAACCAGAGTTCGAACTGTGCGGAGGCCTGCTTGACGAACATGTCGAAGCCGCAGACCGTGACGGCGCCGCGGGCCTTGGCGTCTCGGAGCAGCTTCGTCTCGATGGGGTTGTAGACCGCGTCGAACACGACCATGCCCGCCTTCAGCATGTCTGCCGGCGCAGGGGACGCGTCTTCGTGGGGGTGCATGCCGATGGACGTGGAGTTGACGATGATCTCGGCCGTGAGCGAGGGCAGATCCTCCAAAGGACGCCAGTCGCAGCCCAGCTCCCCGGCAAGGGCCTCCGCCTTGCTCGCGGTGCGGTTGACGATGGTCAACTCAGCGCCGCGGTCCACGAGACCGAATGCAATGGCGCGGCCCGCACCGCCTGCCCCGATCAGGACCGCGGTCTTGCCGTCGATGCCGGGATCGCCCTTCTCCGCCAGCGCCTCCTCAATACCGGAGATCGCCGCGAGCAAGTCGGTGTTCGTGCCGAAGAGCTTGTCGCCCTGCTTGGCCACCGTGTTCATCGCGTCGACGCGCTTGACGAGATCGTCCACCTCATCCATGAACGGCATGATGTTCTGCTTGTGCGGGATGGTGACGCTGCACCCTAGCATACCGATGCGTTTGAAGGTCTCGACGAAGTCGGCCACGTCCTCGACGCGAAACGCGAGGTAAACCGCGTCCATGTAGAGCGCCTTGAACGCGGCGTTGAAGATGGCCGGGCTCATGCTGTGGCCAATGGGGTTGCCGATGACGCCATAGATGCGCGTGCAGGGCCCGTGCTGATGCACGCGGTAGAAGTCCCGCATCTCGGCCGCGGGTATTTGCCCCGGCGCGGACTCCGCCCCGGGCGCGATGGTGGCGAAGGTGAGCAGGCCGCCGAATTTGCAGGTGAGGATGCGCGTAGGCACGCCCAACTCGCCCATGCACACGCCGATGATGGGGATGTCCGACGACTGCACCAATTCGAGCATCGTTGCGTTGTCGACGAGCCGGTTCGCGTACGTCGCGAACTTCGCCACGTCCGCGCCTTTCTCCTTCATCTCATCGAGGATGGCCGGCATGTTGTCCGGCGTCTCCGCGAAGTTGTGGTAGGAGATGATGCGCTTGGCGTCCCCCATGTCGCCGAGCCGTTCCGCGCTGTCGAGTTCGATGTCCACGTAGTCCGCGCCGCGCACGGCCGCTTGCTCCAGCAAGGCGAGGCGGTCGCTTTCGCTTCCCGAACGCCTCCCCCCTTCCCGCACGGGCCGGTTCGTGCAGATGACCGGGCAGGGCTTGTCGCCAAGGATCGCTTCGAGGTTCGGCGCTTCCGTCATGAAGTCGAGCCGGACCTCTGCCAAGTCGGCGACTTGAGCGGCTTGCTTCAGGACGTCGCGGACCTCGTCGTTGGTTGCAGCGGTGATGGATACGCAGATCATGTCAAACTCGCGGCGAAGAAAGAGGGCCACGGAAGCGCGTCGCAGAGGGAGATTCTATCGGAACGTGGAGCGAAGGTGAAGGCCCGCATCATTTGTCAGCTTCAGCGGAGCGGCGAGTCCTCTGGAACCCCTCCCTGGCAGGGAGGGGGCAGGGGGTGGGTCGACAGACGGAGGGCAGGAGGAATCCGCCCCGCCAGTACTCGTTGACTGCACGTCAGCGCCCCCCCTGTGGTCCCCCCTTGAAGGGGGGACGAGCCACCGTCCACCGCCGACCCCCCAACACCTTCCGGGCTGAGCAATGTCACCAACTCTTGCATCTGACCTTCCTCCTGGGCTATCCCTTCTTCTGCCCCCGGAGCATGGCGACGCTGCCGGTGCGGCAGACTTCCTTGATGCCGTAGGGCTGGAGGAGGTCGAGCATGCTCTGGAGCTTGTCGTTGTGCCCGGCGATCTCGATCATGAGTTCTTTGGCTCCCACGTCCACGATCCGGCCGCGGAAGATATCGACCACTTCGAGGATCTCGCTCCGGCGCCCAGACGGGGCGTTCACCTTGACCAACATCAACTCGCGCTCGACGTAGTCTTCAGCAGAGAAGTCGCTCACCTTGAGGACATCGATCACCTTGCCAAGCTGCTTGCGCACTTGTTCGAGGATCTGATCGTCGCCTTTGACCACGATGGTCATGCGCGAGAGGTTTCTGTCCTCGGTCACGCCGACCGCGAGGCTATCGATGTTGAACCCGCGGCTGCTGAAGAGCCCGGCAATGTGGGCCAGGACACCAGGCTTGTTCTCGACAATGGCGGATATGACGTGGCGCATGGTATGTGGCTCGTAGACTATGTGTTAACGGACAAGCGTGGGAGCATCGGACGATGGATCGAGCGCGCTCGTCGCACGCTCGTAAGAGCGTCTCTGGCGCCGGCGACGCGATGCGGCACGCACTGACGTGCGTGCTACCAACGGCGGATCGCGCCATCAGGCTATAAAGACTTGCAGAGCGCCGTACTAGGCCATGCCGCCGATCATGCGGTTGATGGCTTCGCCGGCTGGGACCATGGGGTAGACGTTTTCCTCTCGATCCACGAGGAAGTCGAGCATGACGGGGCCATCGTGGGCAATCGCCTCATCAATGGCCGGGCGCACCTCGTCGTGCGTCTTCACGGTGATGCCCTTGACGCCGTACGCCTCGGCCACTTTGACGAAGTCGGGGTTGCCATCGTGGAGCACGGACATGGCGTAGCGCTTGTTGAAGAACAACTCCTGCCACTGCCGCACCATGCCGAGGTAGCCGTTGTTCATGACCGCGATCTTCACGGGCAGGTTATGCTGCGCCACGGTGCACAACTCTTGGATGTTCATCTGGATGCTGCCGTCGCCAGCGATGTCGAACACGAGCTTGTCGGGCTGGCCCATCTGGGCGCCGATGGCTGCGGGGAATCCGTAGCCCATCGTGCCGAGGCCGCCGGACGTGAGGAACGTGCGCGGCTTGGTGAAGGTGAAGTACTGCGCGGCCCACATCTGGTGCTGGCCGACCTCAGTGCAGATAATCGCCTCGCCCTTCGAGGCTTCGCAGATCTGCTCGATGACGTACTGCGGCTTGAGCCCGCCGTCGCCGTACGCGAGCGGGAACTTCTCTTTCCACTCCGCGATCTGCTTGTGCCAGGCCTCGCGCGGCTTGAACTCGACCTTCGTGTTCAACTCGGCCAGGATTCGCTTCGCGTCGCCCACGACTGGGATGTCCACCTGCACACACTTGCTGATGGACGTGGGGTCGATGTCGATGTGGATGATCTTCGCGTCCGGCGCGAATTCGTCGATCTTGCCGGTGATGCGGTCGTCGAAGCGCGCGCCAATGGCGATGAGCAAATCGCAACCCGTGACCGCGTAGTTGGCGTACACCGTGCCGTGCATGCCGAGCATGTTGAGTGCGAGCGGGTCCGTTTCCGGGAACGCGCCCATGGCCATGAGCGTGGTGGTGACCGGCAGGTTCGCCTTGTGCGCCAGCTCGGCCAGATCCTCGGACGCGCCGGACGAGATGACGCCGCCGCCCACGTAGAGCACTGGGCGCTCGGACGCGTTGATGGCTTCGGCCGCGTGCTTGATCTGCCGCGCGTTGCCTTCGTAACGGGGCTTGTACCCGGGCAGGTTGATCTGGCTCTTCGCGATCTCCTCCTCCTCCAATTCGTCCAGAGTCACGTCCACCGGCAGGTCGATGACCACCGGCCCTGGCCGGCCGGTGCGAGCGATGTAGAAGGCCTCCCGCACGATCCGGGGCAGATCCTTCACGTCCTTCACGAGGTAGTTGTGCTTCGTGACGGGCCGGGTGATGCCGGTCGTATCGGCCTCTTGGAACGCGTCATTGCCAATGAGGTGCGTCTTGACTTGGCCGGTGATGGCCACGATAGGGACCGAGTCCATGTGCGCGGTGCCCAGCGCGGTGACGAGGTTGGTGGCGCCGGGTCCGGACGTGGCGATGCACACTCCCACCTTGCCGGTGGCGCGGGCGTACCCATCAGCCGCGTGGCCCGCGGCCTGCTCGTGCCGCATGAGCATGCAGCGAATAGGGCCCTCGTGGAACTTGTCGAACAGCGGGATCACAGACCCGCCGGGGAGGGCGAAGAGGATGTCCACGCCCTCTTCAACCAGGATGTCTCGGATGATCTCGCAACCGTTCTTGCGCATGGGAATCTCGCATGAGGGATGAGGGATAAAGGATGAGGGATTAGCCGCCAGCACGCAGGCATCCATAATCCCTAGTGTCGCGTCCCGCAAGTTCGTATGCCTACCTGAGTAGGTGGGGCTGTGCTTGGAGACCCGCGTCGTGCGATTGGCCAAACGCACTCCCACAACGCCACAGGGGGCGCAATTGGGCGCAAACCCCGAACGGGGTTTGACAACAGAGCCCAGGGTAGCCGCAGAATGCGGCTACCC
>JAJRTI010000365.1 GCA_024278415.1 Planctomycetota bacterium
GCCCTCTGAGGTCAAGCCAAAAAACGATCCGCCGATTATAGCGAAGCTTCGCCTCTCAAGTCGTCACGAAAGCCCCTCGGACAACCGAAAGCTCGCGGCGCGGCGAAGCGCTCTCGACGGTTTGAGGCGAAGCTTCGCTATCGTTGTAAGAAACCGGTGACGCCTGGCTTGCGGGAGGACGGGTGGAATCTCGGGGGAAAGTCCTGCATGCTCCCGCGCCACGCCCGCTCACCGCAGCCAAAACACGATGTCCTTGCCGGCAACCCCTGCGCCGGTCGCGGAGGAGGCTCCATCGTCCACCCCATCGGGCCCGACGCTCCACAGCACGGCTTGCACGCCGATGACCTTGTAACGGAGCGGTCCGCCTGCCGCGTCGAACGGATCCGCCGGCGGGTTGGCCAGCGACTCCGGCCAGGCGCCGGCCTCCTTGCGTTGAAGCTGCGCCGCGGCCATGGCGACCAGCACGTTGCCCTTGAGCCGGTCGTGCGCGTCGTTGCTCCACAGCGGCTCCACCTGCGGCAGGAAGCGCGCGGTGAGGTAGCCGGCGACCTCAGCCGGCTTGCGGCCGAAGCCCGGTGTCTTGGAGTCGACCATCACCTGCGCCATGTCCGCGGTCCACTGCCGCACGTGGCTCCGCTTGCCGGAGCCCAGCACGTCGAGCAGGCGCATGCAACGCCTGTCGAATGCGAGCATGACATCGTTCGCGAACGCCCGACGCTCTGCCTTCGCGACCGTGAGCATGGCCGCCCGCATGCGGCTTGGCAACGGCACGAGCCAGTCCTTGCCGTTGCCGGAGAAGTAAGCGTCGTTCTGGATAAAAGCCAGCACCTGCGCGCGCAGCGCCGCGATGTCGGCGCTGGCCGCGTCGGCTGGCGTGGCCAGCCCTTGTCGCGCGGAGCGCAGCATAGCGGCCGCGGGCTCCAATTCAGCCGCGGAAAGCTTGCCGTCCTGAAGAACGGATGCGAGAGCCGGGAACACCGTCTCGATCAAAGCTTGGCTCGTCTCAAGCGCGGCAAGCTGCACCGGGGTGCGAATGTCCTTTGCCAGCTTCACCACCGCCACGCCCAGTCGGAGCGCCTTGCCGGGCTGGCCCTCTGCCGCGAGCATGCGGCACCGCGCGGCGGCCAAACTGGCGAGCGTCTCCGCCTGCTCGCGGCGCCGCGTCTGCTCGGCCTTCGTCGCCTTGCCGAAGTCGCACGAGTCGCCGGACGCGGCTTGTACCAGCGCCGACAGCGCGCGTTCGTTCTGTGCGACGATGGTGTCCACGCCCTCGTCGCCGCCCTGGTAGCCTTCCGCGGCCGCCATCTCCACCCGCGCCATCACTTTGCGTTCGCCGACCTTCATCTGATCGAACGCGGCCAGGTAATGGTCGGCGGCATTACCCGTATCCGCGGTGCGTTCGGGTGCGGGCGGCTTGGCGGCTTCCGAAGGAGGGGGGGGCGGGGCCGTAGCGGTTTCCCCAGCGGGCGCAGCCGTCAGCGTCGCGGCGGGCTTGGCGGCCGCGGCCGCGGTCACGGTCGTCGCGCGCGGTGCGGCTGTCGGCGTCACCGCCGATGCCGTGACGGTAGCCGCCACGGTTGTGGTGGTGGCGGCGGCCGTGGTCGTCGTCGCAGCCGCGGTGTACGTGGTGCCGTCGCCAACCAACTCGCCATCGTCCGCGGCACACATCTGGTTTGCGTCGTCGATGGGGCAGGTGGGGGGGGAGCCGTCGTCGGCCGGCGGGATGAGCAGCTTGATCGAAATACCCAGCAAAGCGAGGAACACCACCGACGCGACAATGATCGGCGTGCGCTCCCTCATGGCAGCAGCGAGTATCATGGTTGGGCCTCCCTTAGTGCGGCGTTCCGCAGGGATTGAGCGCGCTCGCCGCGCACTCGCAGGACGTGGCGGGAAGAGCGGAAAAGGGAACGTTGGAATGCTGCCGCGCGGGCGCATTCCAGCCTTCCATTTTTCCACGCTTCCTTCATTACGCACTGACGCGCGTGCCACAGGCGGGCGAACGACACAGATGCAAGGAATGCTCAATGGAAGGTTGAGCAAGCCGGTATGCTGGGGATTGTACCGCCCCGCGCCGCAGCAGGTCAAGGAAGCCGGCGGCGAAGCTGGTCTTCGTAGAGCGACGGGGGCGCCAGTTCGCCGCCACGGCCTTTGCCCTCGACGTAGTCCTGCGGCGCGGAGCCGGCGGCCGACCATTGGTTGAGCCTCGTCTCCACCTTCATGCTGCGCGTCCCAATGACGTAGCCCCACCCGAATTGCCACGAGCGAATCACGCCCCGGCCGCGGGTGTTCCAGAACACGCATTGCGTGGACGTGAGCCCCGCGCCGGAACTCCAAGCCTTGCGATTGCCGGCGTACCAGCCGTCCGCCAGCGTGCACTGATCCACAAGACAAGCCATCGCAAGCGAGTGGTGATAGTCGCAGAAGGCCGGCCAGCCGATGGGATCGAAACGGGCCTTGAACGAGCGGCTGCCTTTGCTGTGGCAGCGCAGCCACACGATGCCGCTAGAGCCAAAGTCCCAATTCTGGATAAAGTTGTGCCGGCCGGCGGTGGCCGTGCAGTCGCGGAAGAGCACCTCGCTGCTGCGAGACACCTCGAAGAGGTAGCCGTCGCCGCCGCCCCCGCGGTTTTGCGCCAGGGCCATGCGGCTGTCCGCGACGGTGATGCGCTTGGAGTCGAGCACCTTGACGCCGCCGCTCTGGAGGTGCCGGCCCTTGGCCTCAGGCAACGGCGACGCGAACGACTCGACCCCGCGCACCCAGCAGTCCTTCGCACCGCGCACGTCGATCGCGTGCACGCCGTGCTCGCCCCATGCCGCGCTCCACTCGACCGCATTGGAAATGGCCAAGTTCTCGATGCCGCATTCGCTCAAGTAGCCGGACTCCACGCGCAGGCTCGCGCGGTCGCGGCGCTTGGCCGTGTAGCGCAGCGGCACGTCGAGCCGGACCTCGTGCGGAGTCTTCGTCGTGTCGATGGCGGCCACGGTGCGCCGGAAGAACGGCCGCCACTTGCCGTTGAAGACCTTCCACGTGCCGGCCATGTGGTGCTCGGCCACGAACGCGTCGGTGATGACCCACCCCACGCTCACGTCCATGCCGGGCTTCAAGCCGCTCGCATCGCGCACGCGCACGACGCACGCGCGGTTCGCCCCATCTGCGGCAAGCGGCAGGTCGGGGCCGGTCTTGACGCGCCCCCGGAGCGTGATGTGCGCGCGGCGCGACATCTTCTTGGTGCGCGTGAAGTAGAGCCGCGTCTTGGCCGGGCCTTCGCCGCGAATCACCACGCCCGGCCGGTCGACCGCGAGCACTCCGTCGCAGCGATACAGCCCGGCCGGCAACCACACAACGCCGCCGCCCGCGGCCTCCGCCGCGTCGATGGCTTTTTGGATCGCCCGCGTCGAGTCAGTCTTGCCGCTCGTGTCCGCGCCGAAGCGCGCCGCGGCGTCGAAGAGCTTGTCCGCGGCGGAAGCGCGGGGCAAGGCCGCGGCCGCGCACTTGTAGCCCGCGTACGAGAAGTCGTGAAGGAAGCGCCCTTCCGCGTCAGTGAACGCGGGAGTCCAGTCTTTCGGGTAGAGCCGGCTCCGCCAGGAGCCCGTCTGCTGCGCGCACCACGCCGCTGCGCACGACACGACTAGCGAAAGCGCTACAGATCTGCCGAATACGGCCATCGCGTCACTTCTTCCTCGTCTTCGTCGTCGGTTCGAGTGAGATGGCCGCGAGCACCGGCGCTGCGCCCGCGCCAGGGGTGGAGACGCGGATGTACGCGATCTCCGCTTGCGGCCGCGGGTTCGTCCATTCCGACACACCGAGCGCGACGACTCGCTCCCCGCGCTTGATGGTCCAGCCCACCTTCCAGTTCGCCAACTCCTTCGGCTGGCCGACGTCGCCGATGTCTATCCCTTCTCGCATCTCGACGTTCACCGCTTGGCCGTCGTCGTAGTGGACTTCATACACAAGACACGGATCTTTGCGCGAGGCATCGACGCCGGCCGCGGCCTGGAGGAAGTAGAGCCGCTTGGCCTTCTCGGCCACTGCGATGACGCTCGGGACCGAGACGGGGAGACGGGGATAGGACTTGCCGCGCAGCATGATGCACGTGCGGCCGAAGTTGCGTCCCGCCGGGAGCGGGGAGAACGCAACGCTGCCAGCTTGGAGGAACGCCGTGGGCAGGCCGCGGATGTCGATAGGGGACCGCACGACAGCCCCGGTCGAGAGGTCCATGACCGCGCCGTTGTAGCTCGCGTTGGCTGCCGGCGCGAGGCTCACCGCGGTTTGCGACATGACCCCATCGTCGACGATCAGGTTATCGAAGTACACGGTGCCCGTGCCATACTGGATGCCCAATTGGAGTTCGGCCCGCGTCGCGGCTTCGCTCACCTCCGCGAGCAGCGTGCGGTCGTGCCAATCTTGGCTGCCGGCGAAGTTGTACGCGCGGTTGACGCCCTTTTTGCCCTCGTAGTACATGATCTTGATTTTAGCCATCGCGTAGCTTCGGTCGCCTTGCACGACGTTGTCGAGCTTGACCTTGGCGCGCACGATCACGCGCTTGCCGCGGATTCGTTTCACGTCCAGCGGCAGCACGTAATACGCGAGCGCCTTGTCCTGGCTCGTGATCTTCACGCACTTGCCGCTCACACCTCCTTGCACAAGTTCGATGTGCCCCTTGCCCCTGATCACCTTCTTCCATTTGCCTTGCTGCTCGAAGTTTTCCTGGAGAATCGTTTCCGCACTCGCCGAGGCGAGGGCCGCGATCGCGGCCACAGTCGTCATGGATGCTAAACGCATGAGGGCTCTCCTGTCATTGAATCGCGCGCGTGAAAGTGCGGGAGTCAGATTAGCTCAGTGGCGCAGGCAAGACAAGGGGATCGGCCTGCTCTTTACCCACATTTCCGGGACGGATACCACAGGCTTGCCCTGTGGTGATTCATGCTGGCAATCTACAAGAACGGCATACCAGCAGGGGAGACTCCGCGGGCTTGGCCCGTGGAGTCTCACGCTTCTGGAGCAAAAAGCCTAACGATCCACTGCGCATGGCAGTGGCATCTCTGGCCAAGTTGTGGGTAAAGAGCGGGGGGATCGGCGGGGGGGCTCAATGGATAAGAGATGAGAGAGAATGTCTTGACAGGATTGGAGACCGATGGGACTCGGCGAACTACCGTATCCGGATGACGCAGTCCTTCCCATCGGGCACGTGCTGGATGACGTAGCCCACGTTCTCCCTCAGCAATAGCTCGCGGGCCGCGGCCACTCCCCGATCGACGCCGCCGAGCCGGAAGTCGAGCACGCGATCCGCGGCGTCGAACAACTCCGCGGTCTTCTCCATGGCCTTGGGATCGAGCACTTTCTTGCGCGAGGTGTAGCCCACGATGGGCCGGCGGTGGTACGTCTGGTAGTAGAGGGCTTTGTAGGACAGGGGCGCCACGACGACCGCGTAGTTGTCATACTGCCGCAGCATGGGCTGATACGCCTGGGGCACGCTGCCATCAAGCAGCGGCGTCGGGAAGGGCGCCGGGCTCACGAGCCACGCCTCGCCAATGAGCAAGCCCCCGGCGAGGACTCCCACGCCGGCCCGGCCCCAGCGCGTGCGCGGCCGGGCGAGCAGATCCCGCGCACCCAAGCCCACCAGCACGGACAGCGCGAGCACGAGCATGCACTGGTGCCGCCACTGGTTGCGGCAAAAGCGGTAGAACGGCAGCACCTTCCGCACGAGCGCATCGGGCATGGGCACCGGCTTGCCGCGGATCGTGGCCTCCCGGCCGTTCACCACGTGGAGCCGCGGCCCGAGCGCGAGCACGAACGAGACGGCCGCAATGGCGAGCCACAGGCCAAGCCGCGTAGGCTTGCGCCTTGCGGCGATCGCTCCCCAGGCCGCGAGTGCGAGCGTCGCGTACCCGATGTACGAGCACGAGTACGCGAACGCTTCCACGCGGCGCGCGACGCCCGCCTTGTCCGGCACGAAGTAGTCGCGCAACGCCGCGGGCACGTCGGGGATTTCGAGCTTCGGCACGATGCCGCCCCCGCTCATCTTCCGCATCGTGGGCCACGCAACCGGCAGCACGCCCGCGAGGAACACGACGACGAGCAGCGCGACCGCGACCAAGAACCGCGGCCGCACCGCGTCACGCGGCCGCGTGGCGACTTTGTACGCGGCGAAGGTGAGCGAGAAGATGACGAGGTAGATGCCGTAGTACCAGGACGTGTTCGCCGCGAGGCACAGCATCAACCCGGCCAGTGCGCCGCGGCCGGGCGAGGGCTTTTCGTCCATGCGCAGCACGGCCCACACGTAGAGCGGCAACCACTCCGCGTGGGCCATGTGCACCCACCCGCTCGCGACCGAGCCAATCATGTACGACGACGCACAGAAGCACAGGCCCGAAAGGAACGCGGCCCCGTGGCTCCCGGTGATGCGCCGCGCAAGCACGTGCATGCCCAGCCCGCTCGCCGCGATGCCGAGCAACATGACCAAGTTGTACGCGAGCAACTGTCCGCGAATGTAGTAGAAGAGTGCGAACAGCACCCCCGGCACGAGCCGAATCTCCAGCAGGTGCATGTCCATGCCGAAGGGGTAGAACACGAGCGGGTTGAAGAAGGGGCTCGTGTGGTAGTGGGTGAGCGCTTCAGTGAACCACCAGTTCGACCAGATCATGACCCACACGTCGCGCACCCCGCCGATCGCGTGCGTGCCCGCAAAGAACACCGCCGGGAAGGTCGCGGCCACCGCGAAGGCCGCGTACCCCAACGCGGCCGCGCCCCACGCCATCGCGCGGCCACGCGGCCGCGCGGGAGGCTCTTGAATCTGCTCAGTGTTGCCCATGGGCGTGCGCCGGCGTTCAGTCATGGCCAAGCACGTCGTTGTCGATGAGCCGCGCGCCACCCATGAACACCGCGAGCGCGGCCACGGCCCGGCCCTCGATCGCCTCAACGTCTTCGAGCGTCTCTGGGTCGACAATGGAGACATAGTCGACTTTGGCCGCGGGCCTGGAGTCGATCACCTCACGCATGGCCCCGATGATCCTGGCCGCGCACCGTTCGCCCGCGGCGGCCATGTCCTGGGCCTTCAGCAGCGCCTCGCGCAGGCAGAGGGCTTGCTGGCGTTCGTCAGGCGAGAGGTATTTGTTCCGCGAACTCATGGCCAGCCCGTCGGGCTCGCGCACGATCGGGCACGGCACGATCTCCAGGTCCATGTCGAGGTCCGCGACCATGCGCTGGATCACCTTGCACTGCTGGTAGTCCTTGAGGCCGAAGTAAGCCTTGTGCGGCCTGACGATGTTGAAGAGTTTCGCACACACGGTCGTGACGCCGCGGAAGTGGCCGGGCCGGCGTGCGCCGCACAGCGGCTCGGTCAGGCGCTCCTGCGTCACGTACGTGCAAAAACCGTCGGGGTACATGAGTTTGTCCGCCGGCGCGAAGATCGCCTGCGCGCCGGCCGCGCCGGCGGCCTCAGCATCGGCCTGGAGCTGCCGCGGGTACGCGTCGAAGTCCTCGCTCGGGCCGAACTGGGTCGGGTTCACGTACACGCTTACGACCACGAAGTCGGTCTCCGCGGCCGCGCGGCGCACGAGGCTGAGATGGCCCTCGTGCAGCGCGCCCATCGTGGGCGCGAGGCCGACGGCCTTGCCTTCGTCGCGCAGCTTTGCTGACAGCGCCTTCATGTCTTCGATGGTGGAGATGATCTGGGGGGACGTCATGGGATCATTCGGTTTCTGGAGTGGAACGTGCGCGCACCTGCTCGCCTTGGCCCGTGGTGCAGCGGCCTCCCATTGTCACCTTTTTGCCGGCGCACGCAAGCCCACAGCGCTAGGGGACGCGATGTAGAAGCCGCTATCCCCCCCTTCAAGGGGGGGGGTAGCCTCAGCGCCTGTCTGCCGCGCCGTGCGCGGCGCAGGCAGGGAAGCCGTTCGATCGTCTCGTGCCAGACCCCCCTGCGGTCCCCCCTGGGAGGGGGGACGCGGATCGCGTCTCCTGGCGGGCTACCTACTCGTCCAGCATCCGCGCCCGCGGCAGGGGCCACACGATCGCCATGGCGCGGCCCTCGATGCGTTCCCCGCGCAACGCGCCCCAGTAGCGGCTGTCGTAGCTGTCTTGGCTATCGTCGCCCAGCACAAAGTAGCATCCTTCGGCCACCCGATACTTGTTGGTGGGCTTGCCGAACGCGCCGTGGTTGTAGTAGTGGATGCGGCGGAACAGCGCCGGCGCCGTGAGCGGCTTGCCGTTGATGTAAACCCGGCCGTAGCCAATGCTCACGACCTCGCCGGGCAGCCCCACCACGCGCTTGATCGCGCGCACGCCCATGTCATCCGTGAACGCGACCAACTCGCCCCGGTGCGGCTTGCGGAATCGGTAGGCGAGCTTGCTCACGACGACTGTGTCGCCCTGGGCCTGCGTGCCCTTGAGCGTGGGGCTCATGGAGCCGCTAATCATGCGCCCGGGTTCGAGCGTGAGTTGGAGCGGCAGGCTCACGCACACGTACGCCACGCAAGTGCGTTGGAAGAAACGGAACCACGCTGAAGCATGTGCCGGGAATTGCATCGGTCTCCGCCCTGGCCCGCGGGGCCTGTGGATTGACGGGATCACTTATTGCCGTATTCCGCAGATTTGTGTGGAGATCGCAAGTTTGCCACACCTCTGCCAAGCTTGGCGGAAAGAGTGGAATGATGGAATGGCTGTGGGGCAAGCCAGGGCATTCCATTCTTCCACTATTCCATCATTCCACCCTCACGGGCAGGCAGACGCTTTGGACGCTGCGAGAGCGGCAGAGCCTGACGAACTTAAGGAATGATTCACTCCGGCGCGGCGGCCACCGCGTCCTCGACCGGCTCGAGGTTCTGAAGCTGCACGATGTCCTTGCTGAGCCGCCGGGAGGCCGGCGCGCCCGCGGTGAGACGCGGGCCGGCGATGAACAGCGCCGCCGCGAGAAAGCCGCCCACGCCGAGCGCCGCGTACGTGACGCCGCTGAAGATCTGGCTCGCAATGCTCTTCTCTTCGAAATACAACGGACCTTGGCTAAACATGGCTGGGCTCCTCTCCCAAGATGACCGCCGGCGTGGCTGCTTCGCGCCGGCAACGGCGATGCAACTGCTTGGCAAACCGCTCCGCGGAGTCGATGCACGCGCGCTCGTAGAAACAGATGAACCCGTCGGGCCGCCCCAGCTCGCCCGATCGGGCCAGATTCACGCACGCGCAATCATGCTGGCACGAACGCGCGGCTTTGCACCCGGAGCATCGCCGCGCGGCGGCGTCGGCTTCGCGCTTCTGCATCCGGAGCTTGTCTTGGTCCAGCCCGTCCCACACGTTGCCCACGCGCAGGCCGGGCCGGTCGTCGTTGTGGATCATGCGCTCACACCCGTACAGCCTGCCCGCGGCCGAGACCGCGAGCTTGCTGTGGCCGAACCCGCACGGCCACGCGCCGGCCGGGTCCATGCTCGCGCACACTTTCTCGTCGAGGAACGAGATGGACATGTCCTCGAAGTGCTCCGCGTAGTAGCCCGCGGCCGCGAGCATTTGCTCCCGCAGCGCGCGGCGCGCGGCAAGGGGCCACCGTGGTGCGTCGTAGTCCGGGGTCACGTGCACGTCCTTGACCCCCAGGCGGCGCAGGTAGTCCAGGTTCTCCACGAGCGCGCCGGCCGTGGCCGGCGTGACCGTGAGCGCGACGCGCAGGTCGTCGAAGTAGCGCTGCGCAACGCGCAGGCCCGATAGCACCCGGTGGTGCGACGGCCTGTCGCCGGGCAGCACGCGGCATTGGTTGTGCGACGCCGGCGCGCCGTCGAGGCTGACGGCCAACTCGAACGCGTGGTCCGCAAGCCACGCCGCGCGCTCCTCGGTCAGCAGGGTGCCGTTGGTCGTGGCCGCGAACCGCATAGGCCATCCCCTGCGCGCCGACTGCCGCTCTGCGACCTCCACGATGCGGCGCATCATCTCGAACTGGATCAACGGCTCGCCGCCGAAGAACGCCACGACGAGTTCCGGGTGGCGAGCGCCGATCTCATGGGCCAACTCGAGCGCCCGGTGCGCGGTCCCGAAGGACATGTTCCCGCGGCCGGCCTGGCCCGCGTAGCAATACGTGCAGCGCATGTTGCAGTGGTGGGTAAGATGCAGCACCAACTCGAAGGGCCGGGTCGACATCGCCGGAACGCCCCGATCCGCCGCGGCGGCAGGGGCCGCTACAACGCGGGGCCGCTGGTGCCCGGTCGGAGGCGGCGCAGGGCGGCCCCCGCGCTCATGGCGCCGCGGCATCGTGGATGCAGATGAACTGAGAGGCGGCGTAGGCATGGCTCACTTCTCGCTCTTGAGCTTGGAGATCTTTTCGGGGTCGGTAAACAAATCCACGTGGCCGCACGCGGTGCAAGCGAGCGCGTCGGTGGACACGAGGGAGTCCGTGCTAATGAAGAAGCGCGTCTTCTCGGGCTGGAAGTAGATTCGGCCAGTGGAGCGGATACGCCCGCTCACGAACTCTTCATTGCCGCACACGGAGCACTTGCGCTTGGCCTCCTGGGCCTCGGGCTGGCTCGTGCGCTTCTGGCCCATCGCGTCGATGTGGTCCCGTCGGAACCGGGTGGAGTTGCCCATCTTGTAGAAGGTGAGCCGGCCCTCCCGCATCCAACGGTAGATGGTGGGCTTGCTGACCTTCAGGTGTTCAGCGGCCTCTTGGATTGTCAGCCAATCTGACATGGCGATGGACCTCAATATGATCGCATGTGGTATCGATAGCTATCACGCACTCTCATAGACTATCTCAATTATGCGCACGAATTCCGACTTGTCAAGCAGTTTTCTCGAAAAAAGTGGGCCCTCGCTATTCTGTGTGGCTGAAGCGCCGATTGGGAGGCCATCCGCCGTACGGCGGATAGAAGCGTCTCTGTCTGGTGACATGGAAGGCCCCGAGCGGAACGCACTAACGTGCGTGCTACGAACGGACAAAGCAAAGGTGGACACCGGCCGTTATGCGCACTCACAAATCTTTTACATTCGTTTTGCCCCGGCTTGACCCATGCCGCCCGATCCCAGCGTATAACTGAGTGCCGCGCGAGAGATTCCTCAACACGATGTCACGCACGCACGGAAAGGAGCCAACGACGCACGCGTGGCGCGCACCTTCCCACTCGGTTACAATGTCTTACGTTAGGAGACCGTCACATGGATCGCTTCACTCACAAACGACTCGCCCCCATCGCAATTGCCGTCATCTTCCTCGCCGCGGCCCCGGCGCGGGCGGACCAGGTCAAGCTCAACGTCGCGCTCGGCCATCCGGTGCTCAAGGCGGACAAGAAGCAGACCACGTACCTCAAGGTGGGGCTCACCGGCTTCCACTTGGCCAGCGACAGCGAGCGGCCGCCGGTCAACTTGGTCATTGTGCTCGACAAGTCCGGCTCCATGCAGGGCGACAAGATCCGCAAGGCCAAAGAGGCCGCGCTCATGGTCATCGACCGGCTCAGCCGGCGCGACATCGTGTCCGTGGTCACGTACTGCGACACCGTTCAAGTGCTCGTCCCGGCCACGCGACTCAGCGACAAGTACGCGGTCAAGCAGCAGATTCGGCAGATCCAAGCCGGGGGCAGCACCGCGCTTTTCGCGGGCGTGAGCAAGGGCGCCGCCGAGGTGCGCAAGTTCCTCGAGCGCAACAAGGTCAACCGCGTCATTCTGCTCTCCGACGGCCTGGCCAACGTGGGCCCGAGTTCGCCGTACGAGTTGGGCCAACTGGGCGCGTCGGTCGCCAAGGAAGGCATCTCGGTCACCACGATCGGCTTGGGCCTCGGGTACAACGAGGACCTCATGAGCCAGCTCGCGCTCAAGAGCGACGGCAACCACTACTTCGCGGAAAACGCCGCGGATCTGGCGCGCGTGTTCGACCGCGAGCTGGGCGACGTGTTGACCGTGGTGGCGCAGAAAGTGGTCGTGCGGATCGTGTGTGCGCCGGGCATTCGGCCGGTGCGCGGGCTGGGACGCGAGGTCGATATCACCGGCCAGACCATCACCGCCACGCTCAACCAACTCTACAGCGACCAGGAGAAGTACGTGCTGGTCGAGGTGGAAGTGCCGGCCACCGCGGCCAACCAGACGCGGCACATCGCCGACGTGAGCGTCACGTACGCGAACATGCAGACCAAGACCACGGACCGGCTCGCGAGCGCGCTCGCCGCGCGCTTTACCCGCTCGGAGGACATTGTTGTTCGGGAGACCAACAAGGATGTGGTCGTGAACGCGGTGCAGCAGATCGCGACGATCAACAACCGTAAGGCCGTGGAACTGCGCGATAAAGGCCAGATCCAGGAGGCCAAGCAAGTGCTCAAGCTTAACACCTCCTTCTTGCGCTTGAATGCCGTAAAGTTTGAGTCCGAAGCGCTCAAGGACTACGCGAACGTGCAAGAGCTAGACGCCAAAGGCCTGACCGGCCCCGGCTGGGCAAAGCGCCGCAAGGAGATGCGCGCGACCCAGAGCCAAGTCGAGCGGCAGCAGAAGCGATAAGCCTCTGCGCCCAGCAAGCACCGCGCACGGGGACGGTCCCTTGTGGGCCGTCCCTGTGTGATTCCGCGTTTGGAGAATGCCTCTGGCGACACTGCTCTGTTCCGCCTCGAGCGAGTATAATTCCGGAGTTCGCGAACTCCGGAATTATCTCTGCCCAGGTGTCGCCCAAGGCGCCGCCACGCACGAAATAGGGGTCACGGACGTCCACGTCCGTGACCCACACCCCGTTCGTGGTGGCCGTCTCGGCCACCACGTGCGAGCCGAGACGGCTCGCACGAACTTGGCGAAGAGCGGATGGCGAAGGCCTTCCGCTCCAGCCGTTCCGATTCCATGAAACCCAAGCTCCTCGCCATCTTCGCCCTCATCGTCGTCGCGCCGCTCGCGCTGCTCGTGTGGATCGGCGTGCGGGGAGCGCGGGAGCAGCGCGGCCTCGTGCAGAAGCGGTTCGACCAACTGCTCATGAGCAGGATAGCGGACGCGAAGTCGCGCATCGACGACCTTTTGTCCAGGCGGGAGACGGAGTTGCTCCGCGCGACGGAATCGGCCGGGCTCACCACAGCCGACCTACGCGCGCTCGTGCGGACCACGCCCGCCGCGTCGCAGGCCATGCTCTTGGACCCCGAAGGCGAGCGCCTGCATCCGCCGGCGTCAGGCCCAATCAGCAACGCGGAGCGCGAGTTCCTGCTGCGCGCGGAGCAGATCTGGCGGGACAAACACATCTTCTTTCGGCCGTCCGACGCGAGCGCGCGGATGGCATCGGACGCACAGACACAGAGCCCACCGCAGACGATCACGCAGAGCGAACAATCTCAGTCCGCGACACGGCGGAGATTCGTCCCTCGCGCCGAGACTGTGGATGGTGGACAGGGTCAGACGTTTCAGTCCGACCAGCTCGCGCAGCAGGCTGCCCCGCGATCTGCCGCGGTCTTCAAAGTGCCGAGTGTCTCGCGCAGCCACGGCTGGTACGCGTGGTATTGGGGCAACGGCGTGCAACTGCTCTTCTGGCGTCGGCTCGACTCGGGGCACGTGATCGGCATCGAACTGAACCGCGCCCGGCTCATGGCCGACGTGATCGCCGCGGCCACGCCGGCCGAGGCGACGCTGCCCGATGGCCGCGTCCGCCTGCTCGACTCGAAGGGCGACGTGGTGTGCCAGTGGGGCGCGTATCGGCCGGCTAAAGGAGAGAAGCCGCGGGTCGCGCTGCGGCTCGACTACCCCCTGCACTCGTGGCGGCTGGAGCATTTCGTGTCGAGCGCCGCGTTCGACGCCGCGTTCGGCCGGCAACAGATGGCCAACATGATGGGCGGCCTCGCCGCGCTGGGCCTCGTGCTCGTGGGACTGGCGGTCTACTTCTACCGAGAGAGCAGCCGCGACCTGCGCGAGGCCGCACAGCGCGTCACGTTCGTGAACCAAGTCTCCCACGAACTCAAGACGCCGCTCACGAACATTCGCATGTACGGCGAACTGCTCCAGGAGAACCTGCCAGACGACGACGAGCGCGCCGAGCAATACGTCGGCGTGATCTGCTCCGAAAGCCAGCGCCTGAGCCGGCTCATCGGCAACATCCTCACCTTCGCGCGCAAACAGCGCGACGCGCTCAAGCTGCGCCCGGCCCTGGGCTGCGTCGACGACGCGATCCGCAACGTGCTCGACCACTTTCGGCCGGCATTGGAGAGCAAGGGCGTTCAAGTGTCTTTCGCCCCTGGAGCGCCGGCCTTGGTCGCGTTTGACGCGGACGCATTGGAGCAGATCCTCGGCAACTTGTTCAGCAACGTCGAGAAGTACGCGGCCAATGGCGGAGCGATGAACGTCACGAGCCGGCAGGACGGCGACCGCACGAGTATCACCGTAGCGGACCGCGGCCCGGGCATCCCCGAGGCGCAGCGCGGCGCGGTCTTCGAGCCGTTCCAGCGCCTCAGCGACGCGCTCACGGAAGGCGTGTCCGGCACTGGCATTGGCCTGTCCATCGCCCGCTACCTCGCGCGTCTGCATGGCGGCGACGTGCGGCTCGTGCCCTCGCACGCCGGCGCGTGCTTCGAAGTCGAGTTGCGGACACCAGCCGCCAGTTGACGCCCGGCCGTTCGTCGTGAGGCCCGTAAGGGCCTCCTCTGCATGCGTTCTTGGGCCGGACGGAGGCGATCCTCACGGGTCGCACTACAAACGGATTGCGTTTCTTCCCTGCCCTGAGGTCGCCCGATGAAAGTCCTGATCGCTGAAGACGACGCACACACCCGCAACGGCTTGGCCGAGATCCTCATGGCCGAAGGCTACAAGGTCATGCTCGCACCGGACGGCGAGGAGTCGCTCAAACTATTCCGCAGCGAGTCGCCGGACTTCGTGTGCCTCGACGTGATGATGCCCGGCGCGGACGGATACTCGGTGTGCAAAGAGATCCGCAAGGAAAGCGAATCCGTGCCCGTCATCTTCATCAGCGCCAAGTCGGAGGAGATCGACAAGGTGCTGGGGCTGGAGTTGGGCGCCGACGACTTCATCGTGAAGCCCTTCGGCGTCAAGGAGGTCGTGGCGCGCATCCGCGCGGTCACGCGGCGCTGCATGGCCGCGAAGGCAGAGGGCCCGGCCGCGATGCCGTTCCAAATCGGCGACCTGGAAGTCTCGCCGTCGGAGCTGCGCGCGCGCCGCGGGGACGACGTGATCGACTTGAGCCTGCGCGACGTGAAGATGCTGGAGCTACTGGCGCGCAATAAGGGCAAGGTGCTCGACCGCAACGCGCTCTTCGACTATTGCTGGGGCTACGACTACCTGCCCAACAGCCGCACGCTCGACCAACACGTCTCGCAACTCCGCAAGCGCATCGAGCGCGACCCGAAGGCCCCGCAGATCATCAAAACGGTGCACGGCGTGGGGTATCGATACGACGGGTAGGTTTCGCGCAAAGACGCGACGGTGGGCGGCTACGCGCGCTGGCCCTTGCCCTGTCGGGCGACGGAGGCGGCTTCGCCGACTCATCCAACGCCGCCGCAGGGCTTGTCTCTGCGGAGCGACGATTGAGAGCCAAATCAACGCCTCCTAGCCCAATTCCCCCTCCCTTTGCCTTTCCGCTCGGCACGCCGAGCGGAAAGGCAAAGGGAGGGGGAAGACAGGTACAAGCCGACCCCATCTGGCTCCCAATCATGGCTCCGCACGGACATGCCGTGCGGAGGCCTGGGCGACACACAAACAAGCTTCACCCCCCAAACACGAATCTATTTCACCCTTGCGGGCGTCACAGCGTACGGGCAGGGCCGCACGCGGAAACGTTACGGGCGCCCGGGCTGCGGTGGCGTGATGATCTCGATCGCGCTCACGATCGGCGCAGTGCGCTCGGTCAGCACCTTGGCCTTGGGCACAAATTCGAGCGTGATCGCCCGCGCGGCGGACACGCCATCGATCTGCCTCACGACCGCGCGGTTGCGCCCGCCGGCCGCCTTCACCACGTCAAAATCCTTCAGCACCGTCTTGCCCTGCACCTTCACGTCGAACACGCGCTCCCCGGGCCGCACGTCCTCCAGCTCGGCAAAGTGCAACCGGAGCGACAGCGTCCGCGGCTGGGTCATGTCACTCGTGGCCGTGACGAGGCGCTCGAACCCAGCACCCAGTTTGGGCGCTTGCTTGAGCGGCCCTCGGCTGGACACGTTCAACATAAGCCGCGACCGGTCGAGGCCGGCTTCGGCCAGCGTGGCCCATGGGATCGCCACTTCGGCCTGGAACGCTCGGTCGTCGGCGCGCACCGCGCTCGTCCACTGGGCATCGAACGCGGGATCCTCGCGATTGGCCCCGAGCGACGGCAACTGCACGGGAATGGCGTGGGGGCCTCTGGCCAGGAGCATGCCCCGCACCCACTTCTGGGCCTTGGGCCGGAAGTCCACCGGCGGGCTCGGCTCGTTGGCCAGGCGGAAGGTCTGGTACGCGAACGGGTCACGGAAGGGGTCGCCGGCCGGGTGCCAAAGCGTGGTGAAGCGCCCGGACGCGCCCTTCATGTCGTCGTCCGTGGCGAACACTTGCATCGCGAACTCCGCGCCGACCGCGGGGGCCACCCCGAGGTTGCTCCACGGCAAGAGCACCTCCACGAAATAGCCCCAGCGCGTCTTGCCGCCGGCCGCGTGGCCCACGAGCTTCGCGGCTTTGGAGTCTTTGCGGTTGTCGAGGAGCACGATTCTGCCTTGGAACTCAGGCGCCTTGCCGGGCGTGATGACACACTGATAGCTCGGAACCATGCCGGTCTTGGGTGCGAGGAACAGCCGCACCGAATCTCCTAGCCACAGCTTCGCGGCGTTCCCCCACTCGTGCACGACGTTGTCCTTCACGTTGATCAGCATGACCAAACCGTCGTCGTTCCAACCGATGCGGAACGACGGGTTGAAGTTCCACGGCTTGCGCATCGCGCCCGCCCTGCCTCGGAACGGCCCGGTCAGCGAAAGCACTTTTGCGCCCTGATCGGCCCACTCGTCCGGTTTGCCGTCGATGGCCACGTCGACGCGGGGGATATTCCACGGGGGCAGTGTGGGCGTGACGTGTGTCCACAGCGCGTCGTAGCGCGCGCCGGATGCGGATGCGCCGATGTGGAGGTATTTCTTCGCGGCGGTCTTGGAGCTGATGGGGGCGTTGCTGAAGCACACCTCGAACGAGTCGTCTTGCCACACCGGCGCGTCGTGGCCCTTCGTGCTCGCGCGCCACGGCCTGCCCGCGGGCTTGGGTTTGGCGTACGCGAGGTAGAGGCGCTTGTCGTCGTGCCGCAGTGTGACCCGCGCGGCCTGGGCTGCAATCAGCGCGGAGTGGTACCCGTCCCAGCACGCGTCGCTCAGGTCGCCATCGACTTTCGGCGCCGGCGCACACGGCCACGACTGATACCCGCGGGCCAGGATGTCGAGGTCTAGCTCCGCGCGCTGCACGCCCTTGAGGCCGCTCGCGTAGAGCCATGGCAGGTCCGTGCCGGCGATGCGCACGCGCTGGGCGTTGACGCGGTACTTGCCGAAGCCCGGGGCGAAGGAGAATCGGAACGGCACCGCGATGTTTCTGCGATGCGAGCGCGTTGCGGGCCGCGGCATCGCGAGCCAGACCTTCTTCTCGGCATCGCGCCGGTCGCCCAGCGCGCCGAGGTTGAGTGCGGCCTGCCGGACCACGCTCTGGGGCAGGCGGGCGTAGAAGATCGACCAGTCGCGCTGCGCGGTTGAGGGGGCGAGGGCCACGGTCGTGCGCAGGCTGTAGGAGCAGGTGCAGCCGGCGTCGGACGGGGGGGCGAGTATGAGCCCGCCGGCCGCGATCGCATTGACGTAGCAGCCCGCGCGAATGCCGCCCACGTTGTGCACGCCGCCGTCGCCTGCCAGGTCGTAGATGCCGAGCGTGCCGGAGCGGAACATGAGCACGTTCCGGCCGCCGGAGATGGCGCCGCAGCCGTACGATCGTTGATAGCTCCACGCGGTCTTTTCGCCGGTAAAGGGGTTGGCGCGGCTCTTCGACGCGCCCGTGCGAAGGTCGTACGCGACTGGCTCGATGTAAATCGTGCCGCCCGCGATCACGGGGAATCGGCGCACCGACGCGGGGCGCTCGTAGAGCTTTTTCCCGTTCGCGGCATCGTAGCCCGTGATGGCCCCCCGGCTCGTGGCCACGAGCACGCCGTCGGATAGCCAAAGTGCGTCCCGGCCGGCGATGCCCTGGTCCGTCTGCCACACGACCGCGCCCGTGGCCGCGTCGAGGGCCACTAGGTGGGCGAAGGTCTTGACGCTGAGGCCGCGCTTGCGCGCACGGCTGACTTCGCCGGCGCTCGTGGCATCGATGCAGTAGATGCGCTCGCCGTCGGTCGAGAGCGAGTTGAGGTTGATGGCGCCCTTGGCTGGCCGCGTCCAGAGGAGCTGGCCGCCCTTGGAGAATGCGATGATGCACTTGCCGTCTCCGCCACCCATGAGGCCCACGAGGCGGCCGTTGGCCACCGCGAGGTAGCGCCAGCGCATGGCGCCGGCGTTGGCCACGCCCTCGACCTGGCTGGGCAACGCGTACGTCTGAAGCGTCTTGCCGGTGCCCGCGTCCAGGCGCAGGCACTCGCGGCCGACGAGCACGTACACGCTGTCGTCGTCCGCGGCGACCGCGCTGCCGGTGCGGCGCACCGGGTGCCAGCCGACCTCCGTCTTGCCGAAGTCGCGCGTCCAAAGCTGGCGGCCATTGTACGCGTCGGTCGCGATGATGCTGAACTGGCCGATGACGAACATGCGGCCGTTCACGCAGAGCGGCGCCGGGCCGCCCCAGTGCCGGGTGACGAGCTGCGCCGGCCCGGGCTCGCCGAACCAGAGCATCTTCAGCGGCAGGCGTGCGCGGTCGTCCGTGGACGCACCGGCGCGCCCCGCGCTGGCATACTGGTGGCTCCAGTGGCCCGCTCCGGGCAGAGCGCCGCGTTTGACGAGCACGCCGCTAGCGTCCGCTGCGATCTCAGCCTGCGGCACGCCGCCCGCCGCGAGCCACCGCGACAGCCCCTGCGCCCGGCCCAGCGACGCGCACACCACGCCGCCGTACGGCCTGAGCACGCGATACACCTCCTTGGCCGAACACGCGTTCATGTCGATGGGCTCGCCCGTGCCCGTGACGATGAGGTCCGCAAACAAGTCCGGGTAGCCCAGCTTGTCGAGCGCGCCTTGGTGCACGGCCACGCGCACGCCGTAGAGCCCGGCCGCATCGAGCATCTTGCGCGCAGCGTCCACCTTCTTCGCGTCGGGCTCGACGCAGTAGATCGTGAGGTCCGACTGTCTGGCCAGTTCCCTAAGCAAGGCCCCATCGCCCGCTCCGAGAGCGAGGCACAAGCCCGCCCGTTTGCCGGTCTTCGCGAGGATCCGTTTGGCGAGCGCCGCGGCTCCGTTGGCGGCAGGTGATGTCTCACCGCGGCGCACGACCTTGGCCTCCACTGCCTGGGGGCCATAGCAAAGGATCGCGCCTTCAGTCGTGCTCGCGATCAGCCGGCCGTCGGCCGCGGCAAGGCCGCGCACCTCGCCCTCGACCTGGTCTTGCCAAAGCTGCGCGCCCGTGGCCGCGTCGAAGGTGGTGACCGTGCCCGGCCCAGCCACGGCGAGCGTGTTGCCGGCCATGATCATCTCATACGCGCGGCCGTGCGGGGCTTCCCACTTCGGCTTGGCCTTGCCCTTCACCCACCCGTCGAGATCGAAGGCCTGCACCTTGCCGGCGCCGGCCGTGTAGATCGTATTGCCGTTCACAACCGCGCGCAGCGGGCCGTTGATTTCGCGCAGTTCCTTGCCGGTCTTGGCGTTGAACACGACGAGCCCGTCCCGGCGGTCGGGCTTGAACTCGCCGAGTTGCCTGGTGATGTCTATGCTGACATGCGCTTTCCAGCCAATGAGGTAGCCCTTGGCGAGCATGTTCCAGCACCCGCCCCATCGGTTGCCCCAGCCGCTCGGGGAACTGCGGTAGTAGACCAGCTTGCCGGTGGCGCGGTCGAACACGGCTGGCACGTTGCGGCCCGTAGGCACGAGCAGTTGGCGGTCGTTGCCCAGCACGATGCCCTGCGGCGAGACGCCGGTCATGGCGAACGAGCCCGGGTGCGGCTGCTGCACGTAGAGCGTGCCGCTCGTGCCGTTCTCCCACAGGACCGTGCCGTCGTCGGCCCGCAGCGCAAAGAGATACACGCCCTCGCTCGGCCACATGCCCGCCGCTATGTAGACGACGCCCTTGTCCACCGCGACGCCGCTGCGCAGCGGCCAGCGGGACATCATGCGGCCGTTGCCCATCATCCGCTCCTGCCGCGGCCCGCCGAAGAAGCGCCAAATCTGCTTGCCGTCCTTCGCAGACAAACAATAGACCCAGCCATCGTCGGACGCGACGAACACGCGGCCCGCGTCCACGGCCGGCGCGAAGCGCACCGGCGCCTCGGTGAAGAAGCTCCAGCGCTCCTGCCCGGTCTTCAAGTCCATTGCGTACACCTTGTGGTCCGCGGACGAACCGAAGTAGAGCACGCCTGCGGCCACGACCGGCTGGAACACGTAGTCGAAGTCGAGCCGGTTCAACTCGCGGCCCGGCTCGGGCCACGCCGGCATGGGCTTGTGCCGCGCGGCGTACGTCCATTGCCGGTGCAGCGCGGCGGGGAGCGTGTCCGGGGAGACTCCGCTGCGCGCGAAGTCGTGGCGGTACGCCGGCCAATCGCTAGCGACCGCGGCGGCGAAGGGCAGGGCGAGGGCTAAGCAGATGCGAGTCTTGAACGTCATGGCTCTTGTCCTTTGTGTGAGCCGACGCGATCCCCCCACACGCCGGAGTATCAGAGATCAAACGGCCACGCATTATGCCGGCATTGGCCGCGCCGCGCCAGCGAGCGGCCGGGCGATTGGGCGCCTCGCACCCGTGGAACATCACTCTGCGAAGACGATCTCCCCCTCGCCATACGCCGCGACCGGATAGCGCGTCACGTCGAACGGGTCGCCATTCCAGCACGTGAACGAGGCCCACTTGCCGCGGTCGAGCGTGCCGAGCCGGTCGTCGATGCCGAGAAGCTTCGCATTGCGCCGCGAGACCAGCTCGATGGCCTGCTGCTTGGAGAGGCCGCAGCGGGTGAACCAACGCGTCTGGAGGAAGAGCGTGCGCGACAGCACGACCGGGTGGTCGGTCATGAGCCCGTACTCGACGCCTGAGTCGACCAGGTGCTTGATGTTGCGCCAGTTCTCGTGCTTGAGTTCGACCTTGTAAGCGAACGCGTCCGCGGGGCCGAAGGTGACGGGGATGCCGCGTTTCTTGGCCGCCTGCCAGATCTCCGGCTCGTGCACGTCGCACGCGTGCTCGATCGTGATCCTGAGTTTGAACTCATCGACCACGCGCAGCAGCGACGCGATGTCGTCGATCTTGTGCACGTGGCAGCGCAGGCGCTCCTTGCCGGCGAGCACCTCGCGAAGCACCGCCTCCTCCGCGTCGAACTCCACGTCGTCCTTCTTCTTGCCGCGCGCTTTGCGCTGCTTGTCCATCTTCTGCTGCACGTCGAGGAGCTTCTTGCGCAGGATTGCGATGGCGCCCATGCGCGTGCTGGGCCGGTCGCCCTTCCAGTCGGTGGTCGAGCGCGGGTTGTGGCCAAACGCAGCTTTGATGCCGGCGCGGGCCACGAGCGCGTCGGTCGAGTTTTTGGCGTAGTGGCGCACGACCGCGGACTTGCCGCCGATGATGTTGCCGCTCCCGGGCACGATGCAGGAATACAGCACGCCGGCTTCGGCGGCCTCGCGGAACGACGGGTCGTCCATCTGCACGGAGTCGAGCGCGTCGGGAAGCGGGGCCACCGCGTCCATGTGCTCGTTGGCCTCCCCTTCGTCGCCGGGCTCGCCGGCCCTCTCCATGCCGATGTGGCTGTGGGGGTCGACGAACGCCGGGGTGACGACGGCGCACTCGCCGACCACGTCGCCCTTCTTGGCCTTGGACACGCCGACGATCTTTGCGCCGTTGAAGACGACGTACGCGTTCTCGACGACGGCCTTGCCCGTGTAGAGGGTTTCTGCATGGATGGATTTCATGTGGTGCTCCTGTCTGTGATGTTGTCATTCTGTGCAAGCGCGGCGCCGCGAAGAATGTCGCCTTTCATGTACGCGGCAATGTTGGCAAGTGGGTTGAAGTCGGACCCGGTCTGGTTGTTGGCTGAGTATGTGGCGGCGTTTGCGCAGCACGCCAACAGTCCGGCAGCGATGCTGGCCAACAACGGAGTGCGAGTTGCCATAGTTGTCTTGCCCATACTTCCACGATCCCAGGGTTGCTCGCGCGGTTTGGCTGTCCATGCCCTCACGCGTTGACCACGTTTTGCGGCGCCCCGGCGAGGAACGCGGCCAGGTTGTCTGCTACGGTCCGAAGCAGCCGCTGTCGCGCGGCGCGGGTGGCCCAGGCATGATGCGGCGTGATGTAGCAGTTGGGCGCGGCCAGGAGAGGGTTGTCTGGGCTCGGCGGCTCAGTGGACAGCACGTCCGCGGCCGCGCCGGCGATGCGGCCCTCGCGCAGCGCGTCGGCCAGCGCCGGCTCGTCCACCAGCGGCCCGCGGCCGGTGTTGATGAGGAACGCGGTCGGCTTCATGAGCGCGAGTCGCTCGCGGTTCACGAGCCCGGCGGTTTCGTCCGTGAGCGGGCAGTGCAGGCTCACCACGTCGCTCTCGCGGAAGAGCGTATCGAGGTCGACGAGCGCGACGCCTTCCGGC